>CAZFMU010000052.1:0-2077 GCA_964520165.1 uncultured Salinarchaeum sp.
TCACACCGGCTCGAACACGAGGATGCGTTCACCGGTTGTCTCCGTTCGATCAACAGCCAGTGAGACCGTCATTCCGTGATCGACCGCACCCGGATCACGGTCGCGGACCTGTCCAGTCACCCGTACCGGGCCGAAGGCGGCAACGGCAACGACATACGGCGTGTCATCCGCAAAACTCGGCGTCCCGACGTGGGTCGTGGTGGTCGTTTCGATTGTGCCCGTCTCGGGGAGCGGCTGCGGCTCAAGATCATCGTCTCCGGTCTCCGGATTCACCGCCCGTGGGGGCAGCCATCCGTTTCCGTCGGGCCCTTCAAGATAGTATGGCTCTCCCGCCTCAACCGCATCGAGGAAGTCGTCGTATCCGTCGTGGACAGCAGTCTCGGTCATGTTACCACCTCCAGTACGTGGACAACGGCGCTGGCGACGGTCCCACCAGCGTTGTGCGTCACACCGGTTGTCGCGTCAGGAATCGCGTCGCTGTTGACGTGGTCCCCGCGCAGTAGTTTCGTGAGTTCCGAAATCTGTGCGCCACCCGTTGCCCCGACCGGGTGGCCCTTCGCCTTGAGCCCACCGGAGAGGTTCGTGGGCAGCCGACCGGATCGGTGGGTCTCACCCTGGCGGGCGGCACCTAACGCCTCCCCGGGTTCATACAGCCCGAGGGCCTCGAGTGCGAGGGCCTCCGCGATGGTGAAGCAGTCATGAACCTCTGCCACGTCGATCGCGTCGGGACCAATTCCGGCGTCGTCGTAGGCGGCCTCCGCGGCCCGGCGCGCTGCCGGCGTCTCCGTCAGCGAGGCTCGTTCGGCCAGCGAGAGGTGATCGGTGCCCTGGCCCGTACCGGTAATCGCGACCGTCGGATCAAGCCCGTGCTCCTCGATGAAGGATTCGCTGACGAGCAACGCAGCACTGCCGCCGTCGCTGATCGGTGAGCAGTCATACAGCCCGAATGGTTCGGACACCGTCGGGGCCTCAAGCACATCCGTCACGTCGATACCCTGCTGGAACTGCGCGAGGTCGTTCGGGAGCGCGTGCTCGTGGTTTTTCACAGCAATGTGTGCGAGATCCTCTCGGCCGCCGCCGTAGGCGTCAAAGTACGCGTTGGCCATCAGCGCGTAGGCACCGGGGAAGGTCAATCCGGCATTGACCTCCCAGAGCGCATCGGCAGCACCGGCCAGTCCGGCGGTCGCATCGGGCGTCGAGAGGTGGGTCATCCGCTCGGTACCGCCGACGAGAACGGCGTCCGCACCGTGTCTGATCCGGTTGACCCCGTGACGGACGGCGACCCCACTCGATGCACACGCACTCTCAACGCGGGTCGCCGGCGCGGTCACGCCCGCCGCCTTCGCGAGCATCGGGCCCATGTGGCCCTGATTCTCGCCGACCTCGCCCATGAAGTTCCCCACGAAGACCTCCTCGACCACGTCTGGTGGGAGATCCGCATCGGCAAAGGCCTCCCGCGCGGCCTGTCCGAACAGTTCCCGTGAGGTCACCGTCTGGTGGCGGTCAAACGGCGTCATGCCGACGCCGGCGATGTAGACCGGCTCCGTCACCGGTGTTCACCCCATCCGATTCCTCTTGGCGGCGTTCGCCGCCCTGTCGTGACAGTGGTGGTATCCATCACAATCGTTCACCGTAGTCTGTGTACATGAATGCTTTCGTGCTCAGTGGCTTGACTCGCTTAGAGGTCGATCCCACCGTTGACATCGATCACCTCACCGGTGATGTATCCGGACTCCTCGCCGGCAAGGAACCGGATGAGCGGCACGATGTCCTCAACCCGTGCGAACCGCTTCAGCGGGATTTCCTGGCGGATCTGCTCTTGGAGCTCCTCGTTGACGTCCTCAAGCATATCGGTCTTGGTAAATCCAGGGGCGACACAGTTGGCCGTTGATCCACTCGGGGCGAGCTCTAAGGCGAGCGTCTTCGTGAAGCCAAACATCCCGCTTTTCGCGGCGGCATAGTTGGCCTGACCGAAATTGCCCTGTTTGCCGACGATACTCGAGATGTTAATCAGGCGGCCGTCCTCGGCTGCCTGGATGTCCTTGAAGAACGCCCGGGTGCTATTGAACATGCCGTT
>CAZFMU010000052.1:2177-4018 GCA_964520165.1 uncultured Salinarchaeum sp.
GCGATCTCGCGTCCGATACCCCGCGATGCGCCGGTGATGACGCAGGTCCGATCCTGTTCTATCATGACTGATTATCGGTGATTGGGCTCAGGTTAGGACGGAATCGCATAAGTCTGTCCCACGTTATCGATAATCAATACTACGGTTGCCGACACATATCTCCTTGATCTCCGCGTATCCCTGAAGGGGTGGGCTTCCGCTCGCTCCGTGTCAGTCGGAGACGATCACTGGCTGCGGTCGATCCAGTCTTCGGCCTTGGCGAGCGAGACACTCGCCGCGTTCGCGATGTCCATTGGCTCCGATTCGGCCAGGTCAGCGCGGGAGGAGATCCCGGCGTCTCGCAGTCGGGAAGCGTACGTCTCGCCGATGCCCTCGATGGCCGTCAGATCATCGTCGTGATCTACGGAGGCATCCGGTTGTGATCGTTCGCGGAACCACGCCGCGACGTTCGGCCAGAGCTCCTCGTGTGACGAACGTGAGACAGACAGTCCGATATGGCCGGTCGAGGCCTCCATCATGGTCGTATCCTCACTGCCAACTACGTCATTGAACGGCCGGCTTGACTCCGGGGGGATTAGGTGGTCGTACTCACCCGTTACCTGAAGAATTGGGACCTCGATGTCTGTGATATCCACATGCGCGCCATCGAGGTACAGTTCGTTTTCATAGAGATTGTTCTGCTGGTAGATCTCCTCAAGGAACTCCTGGTAGGCCGCCCCGGCGACATCGATCCCCTCATCGAGCCACTTCTCCATCCGAGCGAAATTCTCAACGAAGTCATCATCATCGAGATTCTCATAGAGCTGGATGTACTTCGAGACGTAGTTGTCGACCGGATCCATCAGTGCGAAGCCGACATCGAGGAAGTCTGCGGGCACGTTCCCGAAGGTCTCAACAAGCTTGCCGGGGTCGTAGTACTCGTCGTCGCCCCACGTCTCAAGGACGCCCCCGGTCCCATCGAAGCTCAGACCGGTGGCCATCAGCCCCAGGTTTCGGACCTTCTCCTGGTGCAGCGCCGTGTACATCACGCTCATGGTTCCGCCCATGCAGTATCCGAGCACGTTGAGATCGGACACCCCGGCGTCGTCGAGCACCGCGTCGACACAGTTGTCGATGTATCGGTTAACATAGTCATCGAGGGTGAGCGACGCGTCGAGGGGTGAGGGCTCGCCCCAGTCGATGAGGTACACATCGAACCCTTCCTCAAGCAGCCGCCGGACGACGCTGCGATCCGGCTGAAGATCAAGGATGTACGGCTGGTTGATCAGCGCGTAGACGATCAGGATCGGGACGTCCTCGCGGTCAGCGTCGGGGACCTGTGGTTCATACCGGAGGAGCTGGAGTTTGTTCTCCTCGTAGATGACCTCACTTGGGGTCTGTCCGACATCGACCTCGGCAATCCGTTGGGTCTGCTCTGGAAGGTGCATGGCCGACTCAAGTGCATCGTTTGCCTGCGTTGTGAGCTGACGCTGGACGTCAAGCGGAAAGGTAAATGGATTCATGACTCCGCAAGGTGATCAAGGACCTGATCGAGTTTCGTTTCGATAGCGTGCTGGCGACGTTCGAGCTCAACCAGTCGCTCGCCCACTTCGAGCACATCGTCACGCGTCGCGAACCCGTACATTTCGAGAGTCTCCATCGCCGCGTCGTCGAACTCCTGACGGAGATCAAGCGCGACATCGGTGGTCTCGCCGGTGGCGGCGGCAAAGGCAGTCGTACTGAGGACCTCCTTGAAGGCGTTATTGGCGGCGCTCAGCCAGATGTCGCGGAACTCCGTCGGATCGACCTCCTCGCCGGCTGTCATCTCGGACATACGATCAAAGGAGTCCTCAGCGGCGTCC
>CAZFMU010000052.1:4028-10686 GCA_964520165.1 uncultured Salinarchaeum sp.
TACTTCTGTGTATACTGATGCATGCTTCACTGACTTGTCTGTGCTACTACTGTCTGCTGTGGTGTGCCTGTGTCGGTTTTTTGGTTCTTTTTTTTTTTTTTCAAGCAGAAGACGGCATACTATATCAGCCTCGGTCTCGTGGGCTCGGAGATGTTTATAAGCGACAGGCCTCGGTCCACTGTTCGAAGAGCGCAGCCTGTGCATCAACGTTCTCCTCAACGGCCTCCATGTACGACTCGGTCAGGTCCTGAAACATCGATTCGAACTCGGTCGCCGGATTCATGTCGAATCCAGTGGTGCTATCGTTTGACATAGTAACGTTGGGTTTTGCGAGTACAATAATAAACGCCGGGGGCAGTCAGTCGTCGTCGCGATTCCGCTTGATTGGCACGACAATCGTCTGCACAATATCGCCCTCCTGGATATCGAGGGCCTCGCGTTCGGCGTCAGGGATGCTCACACGCCCGTTGCTCTGGACGCGACTTTTGAACATCGCGGTGCCCATTCCGAAGCTGCTGAGTGCCGAAAGGTCGGGCAGATCACTCGGCGTAGTATTCATCGAGGACAGCATCTCTCGCATGAACTCGGTCTGATTCTCGGCCGCCTCTTCGCTTGCCTCCTGGAACTGTTGCATGAACGCCGCGGGCGTCCACGGCATCTCGTCCGTCGAGGATCGGTCTGTCATACAAAGGAAATATCGTCCCCGGCCGATATAAGTCTTTCCACTAAATGTATTTCAGAACCATCTGATACCATCAGATGTATTTGTATGTGCTTCATCGGTGTCTCTGGCAGGCGGTTGCCGAGCGACGCGTCTCGTCAATACCATGTTATGACATCACAACACATAATAACACCGCCCGACTTGGTGCACGTCAGATGGCCCGAAACACCACCGAGGCCGACGAGACGACCCACTCGAATCCCTTCCGCGAAGCGACAGCCGCATGGATGGACCTCTCCCGGGAGACAATGCGTGCTTCCACTCGGGTGTACACCTCCGCACTCCCGACAACGGTTAATCCGTTTCTTCGCCCAGCCACCGGCGAGGATCAGACCGAATCCGCCAAGGCGGACAGCAATATCACCGCCCTTGACTATTCCGAACCGGACTGGGAGGTCGAGCGGTCGGTCGCCTCCGAGGACGGCCCGACCGTCGGCGATACGGTGACCTTCCGCAAAACGATCAGCGAAGCAAGCCTTCGTCGCTTTGCGAACGCGAGCGGGGACACCAATCAGCTGCATCTTGATGACGACTTCGCCGAACACACCCGTTTCGGTCGCCGAATCATTCACGGGACACTTGTCTCGGGGCTGATCAGTGCGGCGCTCGCGCGGTTACCCGGACTGACAATCTACCTCTCGCAGGATCTCTCCTTCGAGCGGCCGGCCGACATCGGCGAACGACTCAGCGCCGAGGTTGAGGTGCGTGAGGACCTCGGTGATGATCAGTATCGTCTCTCGACGCAGGTCTACGATGTTGACAAAGGCCACCGATTAATCGATGGCGAGGCGACCGTCCTCTCGGACGATCCGCCGGACTTCGACGACTAGTCACTGCGGCTGGTCCTGCTGGGCGAGTCGCCGTTCGCGCTCCGTTATGTCGGTGACATCGGTTACTGTCCCGACGACCCGGAGTGCACTCTCCTCTGTTTCCAGTACGTCCGCCTGCTCATGGACCCACCGCTGGCGACCCTCCTGGGTCTCGATGGGATACACGAGATCATAGCCGGTCTCCTCGTCGATTGCGGCGCGGATTTCGCGCTTGACGCGGTCGCGGTGGTCGGAATCGACGAAGTCGAAGAAGGCGTTGAACATCGGCTTTGAAACCTCCCAGGCGGCCCCGAAGAGATCCTCAAACGTCGGGTATCGCTCGATTGTTCCGGTATCCGGATTCCAGTCGAAGATGTACGTATTTGTTGTCTTCAATGCAAACTCGAACTGGTCGCAGTCCGGGTCCGCTGTCTCAACCGCCTGATCGGACCGATACCGGTCGACAGCCATTCGAACCTTCTTCGCGAGCAGTGGGTATGCTTCGGTCTCTGGCGGCCACTGGAGGTAGTCGGTCACACCGGCACTGACTGCATCCCCTGCGATATCCGCGTCTGTCCGGTCTGTGACGAGAACAAACGGCAGTTCCGGATGGTCCTCGCGGACAGCCGCGAGGAGGTCAACGCCGGTCGTATCGGGCAGCCCGTATTTGGAGACGATACAGTCGACGGGCATCGTTGCCAGTCGGTCGCGGGCAGCAGCACCGCTCGTAACGGTCGTTACATCAAACTGGCCGTCCTCGCGCTCAAGCGCGTTCGCTGCGGCTGCCTCGTCGGTGATAAAGAGGATGTGAATTGTACCGGCCATTGTTGCCAAATAACATGGATTGTTCGTTATAAATTATACGTATATCAACGAATTCACCGGTTTCGAGATGGGCAGGCACGCCAGCGGGCCTTGCCGGCAGCTACGAGCGGAACCGGAGATACCCCCAGGCAATCAAACGTGAGATCGACGGCTATGCGCCGGCTGGCGGCCACGTCACCGACCTAAGTTACTCCCGACTCCACTGTCAGTGTCGCAGATGGCCACAAACGTCGGTTGCACGCCGGGAGATTTGTACGTGGCAGCCTCACTGCGTCCGTGTCCTCACTTCCAACAACACTTTGGTCGCGGTATCGTGCGATCCCACTGATCTATCGCATCGCCGTCGCGTTCGTCATCGGATCAGCTGCCGGAATCGCCTTTGGTGATCGGATGACGGTCGTCAAACCGCTTGGCGATCTCTTTTTGCGACTATTGAACATGCTGGTGGTGCCGATCATCGTCTTCACACTGGTGACCGGCGTGCGACAGCTCTCGCCTGCACGTCTCGGTCGAATCGGTGGGGCAACCGTCGGCCTTTACGCCGTGACGACGACGATTGCCGGTACCATCGGGCTACTTGTCGCAAATGTCCTCCAGCCCGGTCGTGGTGTCGAGTACACCGGTGGCGAAGCCCAGTCTCAAACTCCACCATCCCTGACAGAGGTTCTCCTGGGGATCGTCCCGAGCAATCCCGTCGCGGCGATGGCCGATGGCAACCTTCTCGCGACGGTCTTCTTTGTTATCGTCTTTGGAATTGCACTGACGTACGTGCGCGCCCAGCAGGACGCGCTCGCCGGTCGGGTTGACAGCGTCTTTGATGCCTTCGAGGTCGGCGCCGAGGCCATGTTTGTTGTCGTCCGCGGCGTGCTTGAGTACGGCGTTATCGGCGTCTTTGCGCTCATGGCCGCTGGAATCGGCGCCGAGGGCATCGGCGTGTTCTCCTCGCTGGGGGCCCTTGTACTGGCCGTCGCTATCGCTGTCGTAATCCATATTCTCGTCACCTATCTCGGACTCCTGATGGGGGGCATCGCCAGCGTCTCGCCGCTGTCGTTTCTCATTGGCTCACGGGATGCAATGGTGACAGCGTTTGCGACACGCTCCTCAAGCGGCACGCTGCCGGTGACGATGACCAGCGCCGAGGAACATCTCCGGCTCCAAGAGGAGGTCAATCGTTCGCCCTGCCCGTCGGGGCAACCGCGAACATGGACGGTGCGGCGATTCGTCAGGCGATCACGGTCGTCTTCGCCGCCAATGTCGTTGGTCAGCCGCTGGTCCTCTCCGAGCAGATTCTCGTGTTACTCGTTGCCGTGCTAATCAGCATCGGGACTGCGGGCGTTCCTGGTGCCGGCCTGGTGATGCTTACGGTCGTGCTCAGCCAGGTTGGACTCCCGCTGGCACTGGTCGGGTTCGTTGCCGGTGTCGATCCGATTCTCGGTCGGATTGCCACAATGAACAATGTCACCGGCGACCTCGCCGTTGCGACCGTTGTCGGCCGCTGGAACGATGCCATCGACCTCTCAAGTGGAGTGTGGGCACCGTCGGCACCAGCAACCGACGGCACGCCCGTCGACGACTGATAGACGATCTACCGGCAAACGACGCACCGGGCGCTCCCTGCGTCCCGGCGCCCTCTGCGGTGTCGCAGTGGCTGCAATCCGGCATCACGCTTTTGTTGCTATCTGTGTCCACTAAATGTATGTCTGTCACTCCCATCGTCATCCTGCTCGTGATCGGTGGACTCGTTGCGGTAACGGTGGGCTTGGCTGTCCGGTACTGGCGGTCAATCGAGCGTGTTGCCGCCGAGTTGGGTTGGGGACATGCGGTGGCGGTGGCCGTCGGTAACCTTGTTCTCGTCGTGGGCCTGTTCGTGGTGACCACAGGAGCCGGTGCTATCGGTGTCCGTGCCACCGGCTGGGTCGGGGCATTTCTTGGGCTTCCGGAACCGCTGCGCCTCATACTCGCGACTGTCGCAGCGCTTATCGGGATCGCCGGGGTAACCCTCTCGGTCGCCCTAGCGTACAACCGACTCTTCCCGCGAGTCGTGCAGGCGTTTAATTGAGCGATCTGGTTCGCTTCAGGGGTTGTATTAAATGAGTTGATGTGTCAACAAAAGTGATATCCGGCTGGCGATTGAACTGTCCACGCTGGCCGTATGCCAGCGTCTGGCCCGTACCCCGTCGCCAGGCTGATGCGGGAAGCGACTTCCCCCCAGGCGCTTCCCGCTCGCCCAACGACCGCCGCTTGAGTGGCCATCAGCCCAGTCTAGCCCTTCACGCCCCGGAGGACGGTTCCGAGGTCTCGGTCCGATTGAGTGCTTCGGCCAAATCAAGGAACTCTGTGAACGCGATGATCGTTGCTGGCGCCCCCACCTCGTCGTGCAGATAAATGGCGAGACGTTCGTCCGACGGGTTGGTGATCTGTGCTGTTCCGGTGTCCCTTCGATCCTCGTTGATTGCACTATCGGCGTCAAGAGCGATTGATACGGTGTACGCCCCCGCCGTTGTGAAAACATCGGTGTAAGTTTCCCCGGCGGACTCCTCCTCGGCCGTTTCGTTGGTCGATACGCCGGTGGTCTGCTCGTCCGTGTCCGCTGGCACATCGAAACGAGTGTCAAGGACGGTCGTTCCCGACGGATCCTCAACGGTGAGCGCTCCACGGCGGCGACTATCGGTCGCGTTGAATAGGTTAACCTCCTCAAGGACGAAATTGCCGATCGCGTTGACGAGGTGACCGCATCCGGCGAGCGCAGTCACAGCACCCGCCGCAGTCGCGCCAAGGAGTCGACGGCGGGTGAGTCCACGGCAGGCAAGCGTGTCCATACGCGCATCTATGCGAGGGATGATAAGACTCACTAGGCGGTGTTGCGTGGAGTGCAATCTGTCGGCAAAGCTGTTGGACTCTCTTGTCCGGACGGGCGGAAAGCGCGTCGTTATGGCGGTGTCAATGCTGATAGGAAAGAGGGGCGCGGCGTCTGTCATGCCGTGTGCCTGAGTGCCCCAGACCGTCAGATGACGGCATTTCACTGCTCTGGTCACGATGGTAAGTGCTTTCTGGCCGCTACACCGCTGTGCGGGATTTGGAGTAAAACAGCGGGGAGAGCCCCGCTGTCTCAGGCACTGATTCACAACATGACAGACGCCAAGTATTATCGCCCCTGGTGGCGAGCCCAATTCAGTGGTGTTGGGCAATCACTAGTCATGTGATCAATTCGCATGAAGGTTTCGTCGGGCCAACTAGATTCCCTGGATAAGACTCACCACGCCAATCGTCTCGCCGATGACCCATCCAACGAACACGGCATAGGCGGACAACAGTCCGTAGCACTCGAGATCGGTGAGAATCAGATCGGTCCGTAGAAGAGTAAAAAGAAGGATCGTTGCGACGGTCAACACACCCATCATCGGGGCGGCAACGGTGAAGGATACGGGGGCACTCCCGGCGATCAGCACGCCGACCGGGATCGCAACCAGCAGGTCGAACGTGTTGCTTCCGAAGACGTTCCCGAGGCTCGTTTCACCCGCGCCACGGCGGGCTGCACGGACACTCACCAGAGTATCGGGGAGACTCGTTGCCGCAGCGATGATCGTCACGCCAGCGATGAAATCAGGGATACCAAAGGTGCCATTCAACGTCCGAACTGCACCGACGAGTACCTCAACGGCGAGAATGATTACCACCAAGCCAGCGAGTAACCGACCCCACTCCCGGCCCACGGCAATATCGGTGCCAACGGCGGTGTGCTCGTAATCCTCGACATCCTGCCACTGAATGAAGAGGTACAGCCCGTAGAGCAAAAGCGGAATCGCCGCCAGCGGACGAGTGACAGTCCCGGTAAGATCTCCGCCGGGGGCGGGATAATAGATCACCGCCAGCGCGAAGGTGATTACCAGCCCGGAGACAGCGAGCATATAGAACTGTGCCTCCTTGTAGACGATCGTTCGATTGGCATCAAGGGTCCCTTGGCTCGCCAGTCCTGCCACTGCTGGGATAACGAGGATGTTGAAGATGGCTGATCCGACAATTGCCCCGTCGCCCATGCCGAACACGCCGCTAAAGGCGGTCACGAGGACGCTCACAAGCTCGGGAAAACTTGAGCCGATCGCCACGATAATCGATCCCTGGACGACTGCCGGAAGACCATAATACGCGGCGAGGCGCTCGGCAGCCTCCTCAAGCCAGCCGCTGCCGATCCAAAGCAGTCCTGTGGAGAGGACAATGAGAACGAGTTGCACCCACGTTGCGTCTGGGAAGAGGCCGCCCAGGACCATTCACCCGGTATCCGTCGGGAGCGAGTAAGAAG
>CAZFMU010000053.1:0-10645 GCA_964520165.1 uncultured Salinarchaeum sp.
GGCAAGGACTCGAGTCTTGCGGCACTCTTGCTTGAGGAGTTCTATGACCTTACCCTCGTGACCGGCACCTTTGGGGTGACCGATACGTGGCGTCATGCCAGACGTGCTGCGGAGGCACTCGGCATCGACCACACGCAGCTTGCGCTTGATCGCTCTGTTGCGGTTGAGGCCGTCGAGACCATGCGGGCTGATGGCTATCCTCGGAATGGAATCCAACTGGTCCACAACCACGCCCTCGAACGTCTCGCCACCGATCAGACGTTCGATGTCATCGCCGATGGCACGCGCCGGGACGACCGCGTCCCGACGGTTTCGCGGGCGGATGCCCAGAGTCTTGAGGACCGCCACGGGGTCGAGTACGTTGCGCCGCTGGCTGGCTTCGGTCGGTCGGCCATCGATACGCTCGTTGCGCGGCGGTTGCAGATCGAGACAGGACCGAGTGAGACCCTGCCAACGGGCGATTACGAGGCCGAACTCCGGGTCTTGTTGCGTGATCGTGGCGGTGATGTTGAGGCGATCTTTCCCTCCCACGTTCAGTCGATCACCACCGGTCGGTAGCCCCCGACAGAAGGTTTCAAACACAGCGCCCCCGAATCAGTCGGCATGTACGACCGGTTGAAGGGCTTTCGTGACTTCTATCCCGAGGAGATGCGGGCGCGTCGAATCGTCACCGACACGCTCGAAGCGACCGCCCGTCGGTACGGATTCCGGGAGATCGGCACTCCCGCGCTTGAGCGCACCCAGATGTATGTCGACAAGAGTGGTGAGGAGATCGTCGAGGAATTGTACTCTTTTACCGATGCCGGCGGCCGGGAGGTCGCCTTGACGCCCGAGCTGACACCGACGGTCGCCCGGATGGTCGTCGCCAAAGGCAAGGCCCTACAGAAGCCGATCAAGTGGTTTTCGACGCGGCCATTCTGGCGATACGAACAGGTCCAGCAGGGCCGATTCCGCGAGTTCTACCAGACGAACGTCGACATCTTCGGGGCGGATGCGCCGGTCGCTGACGCTGAAATTCTCGCCTGGGCGGCCGATGCGCTGACGAATCTTGGACTGACCGACGAGCACTTCGAGTTCCGCGTCTCTCATCGTGATATCCTCTCGGGCCTGCTGGCCGCCTTCGACACCGAGGTAGACACCACCGCGGCGATCCGGGCCGTCGACAAGAAGGCCAAGATCGACGCTGATGAGTACTACCGGCTGCTCGCTGATGCCGGACTATCCGAGGACCGCGCCCGAGAGTTCGATCAGTTGCTTGACGCTGGCGAGGACGACCTTGAGGAACTGACCGCCTTCGCCCGAACCGATCGTGTTGAGGCGGCGGTGTCAAACCTCCAGTCCGTCCTTGCGGCGACCGAGGAACTCGGCGTACGCGACCACTGTTCGGTGTCACTTGAGACCGCACGCGGGCTGGATTATTACACCGGTACCGTCTTCGAGTGCTTCGACACCGAAGGGGAGGTCTCACGCTCGATCTTTGGTGGCGGCCGGTACGACGACCTGATCGAGTCCGTCGGCGGCCAGCCGACGCCGGCTGTGGGGGTAGCGCCCGGACACGCAACTCTCGGGCTGCTCTGCCAACGGGCAGGCGTCTGGCCTGAGGAGGCCCTCCAGACCGATTATTATGTCCTCCAGATCGGCGACACCCGTCCGGTTGCCGCTCGGATCGCCACTGCGCTCCGCGAGCGGGGCCACGTCGTCGAGATGGACCTCCTTGAGCGCGGATTCGGCGCCCAGCTCGATTACGCCGACGGTATCAACGCCGAAACGGTTGTGATTGTTGGCGAACGCGATCTCGCTGAGAATCAGATCACGCTCAAAGACATGGCCAGCGGCGACCAGGTCCAGGTACCCGTTGATGCCTTTCCTGGCGACCACGAGCGCCCGACCTACGACACCTTCGCCTGAGACGCCATGCGCGCCTTCCGGATCGCATACGACGGGCGTTCCTACCACGGATTCCAGCGCCAGCCGGACGTTCCGACCGTCTCAGATGCGATCCTCTCGGCGCTCCGATCGCTGTCGGTCACCTCGGATGTTCCTCCGTCCTATGCCGCCGCTGGGCGGACTGATGCCGGCGTATCAGCCCTCGCTCAGACGGTCGCTTTCGAGGCCCCCGAGTGGCTCACGCCTGACGTGCTCTCGGCGCATCTCCCGGACGATATCCGGGCGTGGGCGTCCGCCGATGTTTCTGAGGCGTTTCACGCCACCCACGACGCAACAAGCCGCACCTATGAGTATACCCTCGACTCGGCGGACCTTGACGTTGATCGCGTGCGCCGGGCGGCCGACCGACTGGCTGGCACCCACGATTTTCATAACCTCTCGGTGGCCGACAGCGGGACAACCCGGTCTCTTGAGACTGCTGTTGAACACGCCGACCCCTATCTTGTACTCACGTTCCGAGCCGATGGCTTTCCGCGGCAGTTCGTCCGCCGTGCCGTTGCCCTCATCACTGACATCGCGACAACCAACCGGCCCCTCTCGTGGATCGATCGCGTCCTCGCATCCGACCCGCTCGATGGCCCTGACGGCATTCGACCGGCGCCACCGTATCCGTTGATGCTTGCCGATGTCACGTATCCGGCCGCCACGTTCGACCCCGCGACCGAGGCTGCACAAGCGGCGCAGACATTCTTTGCGGACCGCCGCGACGCGCTTCGGGTACGTGCTCGTGTGGCTGACCGGATCCGCGAAGGTATTGCACCCGAACGAAATCCCTGAGGCCGAGACAATCCGGTCTTTGAGCTGCGGGTCACGATAGTAACTCGACTTCGCGACGCTCGCTGGCGTGTACATCGTCGTCCTCGGGCTTGCGCTCGTCGTCGAAACGGCTATCGCCGACTGATCAGTGAAAGGCTTAGGACGCCGGCGGCCAACGCCTGTTCATGAGTTCTGTCCCGGATCGATCCGAGATCGATTCTGACTACCGGTGGGACCTTTCGGACGTCTACGCCGATGACGAGGCCTGGGAGGCGGCGCTTGAGGATATCAGCGCGACAATCGACGATCTCGCGGCGGCTGACGCGTCGGACATCACCGACGCGTCGTCGCTGGCCGAGGTGCTCTCGTTGCGCGATCGGATCTTCCGTGAACTGGAGACCCTCTCGGCGTACGCCCGGATGCGGCGGGATGAGGACACTCGGGCAGAGGCCGGCCAGGCGATGCACGCCCGCGCACAGTCCATCCACACGCGGGCAGCCAGTGCAGCGAGTTTCATCGATCCAGCGATTCAGCAGTTCGACCGCGAGACTATCGAGGGATTCCTTGAGACCGAACCGGCTCTCACCGAGTACGAACACTACCTTGACGACGTCCTTCGGCTGAAGGACCACACTCGCTCACCGGAGATTGAGGAGGTTCTCTCGTCGTTCTCGGAGGTCACCGACGCCCCGCGTGACATCTACAGCACGCTTACCAATGCGGACATGACCTTCCCGACGGTTGAAGATCCCGAGGGCGAGTCCGTCGAAATCACCCTCTCGAACTTCACGACCCTCCAGAAGCGTCCGGACCGGGCCTTCCGACAGACGGTCTACGAGGCGTTTTACGACCGTTGGGCGGAGCTACACAACGCCGTCGGGACCGCCTACGCGAAGAGCGTCCGGACCGACGTGACAACGGCCCGAACGCGTGAGTACGAGACCGCCCGGGCGGCCGCCCTCGACAGCGCGAACGTCCCGACAGCGGTCTACGACACGCTTGTCGATACGGTCATGGACAACCGGTCGCCGCTTGACCGCCACGCCCGGCTCAAGCGTGAGCAACTGGGTGTCGATGACCTCCGGATGTGGGATCTCTACGTGCCACTGGCGGCCGAGCCGACACCGGAGATCGAGTACGACAGCGCCGCCGATCACGTCGTTGAGGCCCTTGGGGCGCTCGGTGGGGATTACCAATCGCGGGTTGCCGATGGACTCGACAGTCGCTGGGTCGATGTCTATGAGACCCGTGGCAAGCGTTCGGGAGCGTACTCTGGGGGGACCTACGACACCCAGCCGTTCATCCTGATGAACTACCAGGACGATGTCGCCTCGATGTACACTCTCGCACATGAACTGGGGCACTCGATTCACTCCCAACTCACCAGCGAGGCTCAGCCCTATGTCAACAGCCACTACGAAATCTTCGTCGCTGAGGTCGCCTCGACGGTCAACGAGGTGCTGCTCACTCGCCACCTCCTCGATACGCTTACCGACGACCACCTCCGTCGACACGTGCTCAACGAGTATCTCGACCGGTTCCGGTCGACGCTATTTCGTCAGACGATGTTCGCCGCCTTCGAGGATCGTACGCACGCCATCGTGGAGGACGACGAGGCGCTCACGCCTCCCCGACTTGATGAGATTTACGCCGACCTCAAGGCCGAGTTCTACCCCTCGGCGGTGGTTGACGACCACATCGCCCACGAGTGGATGCGCATTCCCCACTTCTACCGGGCGTTCTACGTCTACCAGTACGCCACGGGTATCAGTGCGGCCGTGAAGATCGCGACAGACATTCTTGAGACGGGGCAGTCGGCCGCCGATCGGTATCTCGACGCGTTGCGTCTCGGTGGCGGTGCCTACCCCGTCGAGATTCTTGAGACCGCCGGTGTCGATGTTACCGACCCGGCGTACATTGAGGCCGCTATCGATGAGTACGACCGGGCCCTTGACGAGATGGCTGCGCTCCTGTGACCGCGTGCGCTGCCCTGGTATCAAGTGGTCCGTGAGACAGCGCCTCCCGTCAGCACGGACGGTCACGCCTGCCGGACGATCCCGAGGTGCTTGCCCTGTGGCTCCGTCAAGCCGACACCATCATGGCTGGCGGTTCAAAACCATAGGATGATGTATCGCCGCGCACTTGAGGTCGGTCCGGCAGCGCTGGTTCCACTAGCGTGGGCGTTCACGATTGGCCTCCATCGGGGACTCTTCGGATCCCAGAGTCTTCGGATTGCCCACGGCGTCATGGTCGTTCTTCTTGTCGCCTTTGCCGTGCTTGGTCGACGCGAGATGACGGGCGGCGTCTTGGCCGTCTGGCTTTGGATCATCCTTCTCGGAATTCCCATCACCGCGGCTGGGCTCATCGGTGCGGTATACGCTCCCCCCCTGCTTGCGCTCTCGTTGTACGGATGGATGGTCCTCCCGGCGCTTGGACTCATCTATACCGGCCTCCAGCCCGACGCGTCGATTGTGCTCTATGGTGGTGGCGGCGCTTTGAGTCTCCTCGGAGCAGGAATCTATGCGGCCGGGGTCGGACCGGCGGCCCTCGGACTGGCGACGGTCGGCGTCGGTCAGACCGTCGGGATCGTTCGGGCTGCGGCCTCCTCATAGGCTCGTACCTGTCGGTTCACCCACTATCCTACCGAACCCAAAAGGCACTTTTAACGCCCAACACAACTTCATATGATAAATGTCGCACAGCCCTTCGCTCCCGGACCGGCCGCGGCTGAATCTCGATCCCGATATGACCGACGAGGAGCGGCTGGCCGCCCTCCGCGAGCACTTCTTAGACATTGTTGAAGTCCACCGGCAGCTCCAGCAGCAACTTGAGGCCGCTGACGAGCGCCAGGAGGAACTTCGGCAGCGTGCCGACCGGCTTGAGCGGGAAAACGAGACGCTCAAGACCACCTCGCTGTACGTCGCAACGGTCAAGGAAATCGACGATGGCGAGGCGATCGTCAAACAACACGGCAACAACCAGGAGGTGCTTACCTCCGTCTCCGACCGGATGGCGGCCCGACTTGATGCCGGCGATCGCGTTGCCGTCAACGACTCGTTCACGATCAAGAACGTCCTTGATGAGGAAACCGACGCGCGTGCACAGGCCATGCAGGTCGATGAGTCGCCGTCGGTTGAGTACGCCGATATCGGGGGCCTCGACGAGCAGATTCGCGAGGTCCGTGAGACGGTTGAGGAACCGCTTCGTGATCCTGAGCAGTTCGAACAGCTTGGTATTGAACCGCCGGGTGGTGTCCTGTTACACGGCCCGCCGGGGACCGGCAAGACCATGCTGGCAAAGGCGGTTGCCAACCAGACCGACGCGACGTTCATCAAGATGGCCGGCTCCGAACTGGTGCGCAAGTTCATCGGTGAGGGCTCGCGTCTTGTTCGGGATCTGTTTGATCTCGCCGAAGAGCGCACGCCGGCGGTGATCTTCATCGACGAGATCGACGCAATCGCCTCAAAACGCACCGAGTCAAAGACCTCGGGCGATGCGGAGGTCCAGCGGACGATGATGCAGCTTCTCTCGGAGATGGACGGCTTCGAGGACCGCGGAGAGATCCGGATCATCGCCGCGACCAACCGTTTCGATATGCTTGATCCGGCGATTCTTCGCCCCGGCCGGTTTGATCGGCTCATCGAGGTGCCAAAGCCCGACCACGAGGGCCGCAAGCAGATCCTCAAGTTACACACCCGCGAGATGCAGATCGATCCAGCGGTCGACTTCGATGCCCTCGCGCTTGAGACTGAGGACTTCTCGGGGGCACGGCTTGAAAACCTCGCCACCGAGGCCGGGATGTTCGCGATCCGGGACGACCGGACCGAGGTCCGGATGACGGACTTCCGAGACGCGCTTGACAAGCTCAACGAGAGCAACTCGGAGACGATTACCTCTGATGGATACGCCGATTACGCGTACTGACCGCTATGTTCGTGCGTGACGCCGCCGACGTTGAGGCGACAGCAGTCGATGCGGCCGAGGGAGCCGAGAAGGCCGTGTTGATCGGCGCGGATGAGGGGGCTCCGAACTTCGCCCTCCGGGAGTTCACACTCGCGGCTGGCGGCTCGATTCCCAAGCACACCAACGCGATCGAACACGTCCAGTACGTCCTTGAGGGAACCTACACGGTCGGGGCCGGCAAAGGGGAGACGGCCTCCGAGCGCCAGGTCTCTCCAGGCGACGCGCTGTTGATTCCGGCTGGCGAGGTCCACTGGTACCGCAACGAGGGGGACGATCCGGTACGATTTCTCTGCAGTGTCCCTCACGGCGACGACGAGATCCGGGTGCTTGACGATTGAGAACGGTCGTACCGAGCAATCAAAACTAAGACGCTGCCGGTCGAACCGGATGGTAATGCCTGTACAGGGGGAGTTTCGAGACCGCGACGAGATCGATGTTGAGATTCTCGACGCGCTCGTTGATCGCAGTGAGGAGGGGATGACGGTCTTCGAACTCCGGACGCACGTCGGCGCTGATATCGACGAGATTGAGCGGGCGCTGACCGATCTTAATGATGATGGACTAATTATCGTTGAAAACGGCGGTCACGGCGGCGATCAAACGGTGATCAAGCCTGCCTCAACGGTGTTACCGGATGATTCACCGCAACCATCGCAATCACTGGCCGATCGTCTGCGCGAGTGGCTGCCGTTTTGATCACCCGCGGCCGGGGATGAGCGACGCCGGGCGATCCATCTCGACGTCAATCGATCCACTGAAAAGTCGTAGCCCGAGGCGCCGAATCGGTGTCGGTAGCCGGTAGGCCCGCCTGATGACTTCCCCAAGTCGAATATCCGGACCAATATCCCGACGCCAAGCGCGTTCGTACCGGTCGAGTGAGTCCGGCTCCCAGGGGTCGACCGTTGTAGCGGCGTGTTCCGCACACGTCAGTCCATAGACGATGCCGCCGCCAGTGAATGGCTTGGTCTGTCCGGCGGCGTCACCGATCAGAAGCCCCCGCTCGCTTGTGACCGTTGGTGGGGGGCCGATCGGAATCCCGCCTGCGTACGTCTCGATGGCCGATGGGTCGACCTCGTGGGCGCGTAGGTGTCGGTGAAAGCGCGTTCGGACATCCCCCCCGGGGGGTGCCGCGATTCCGTACTCACAGCCGGCTGCCCCACGCGGGATCCGCCAGGCAAACAGTCCTGGCGTCGTGAGGTGGACATCGACACCCGGGTCATGATCGGGTGTCGACTCGTATCCGAAGACACCATGGAGTAGTCGACTCGGGGGGGACAGCCCAAGCTCGCGTCGCACCCGCGACCGTGGTCCGTCACTTCCGACCACGATTCGGGTATGAAACTCCTCGATTCCGTCGGGACCGCGGGCGGTAACGGTGACACTGTCAGGTCCTTCGTCCACGCTAATCACGTGTTGCTGATCACGAACGTCCGCCCCGGCCGCCTGTGCGCGCTCGGCGAGCGTCTGATCAAGCTTGACCCGATCGATAACATCGGAGATCGATCCCGAGACACGGAATGGATAGCCATCCTCCGGTTGCTCATCGAGATGAAACCGTGCCTCACCGATCTCGTGTTGGAGCAGGTCCTCACGAGCTCCCTCAACGAACTCCCAGAGGTCGCGGCTTACGTGTCCTGAACAGGCGAGTGGACGCCCGATGGTCCCTCGCTCAAGTACGAGGACGTCGTGGCCGGCATCGGCCGCTCGTCGAGCAAAATGCGAGCCGGCCGGTCCCGCTCCGACGACGACGAACTCTCGCATATCGGGTGGTGGTAGTCGATGCTCAAACCCCTTGCGAACCCCCAGCGCTGCCAATCCCTACAAGAGTTAAGTCCATCAGGCTCCTATTGATCAGTAATGTCCGAGTTCACCGAAGAAGAACGTCGGATCCTGGCATACCTCCAGGATAGTGCTGCCCGCGGCAAGCGGTATTTCAAGGCTCGAAATATCGCCGACGCACTCGGCCTCTCGGCCAAGCAGGTCGGTGTCCGACTCCCCAAACTCGCCGACGAGGTTGAGGACATCGACATCGAAAAATGGGGCCGTGCCCGCTCGACGACGTGGAAGGTCACCCCCGAGTGACCACACAATCGGGATGCTTTTCGTGATCTATCGTCACACACAATCCAATGACGGTCCGTGTTGAGCGCGATATCCGCGTCCCGGCACCCCCCGAGGTCGTCTGGGACTTCATTGCCGATCCTGCCCAGCGTGCCGGCGCGATCAGCGTTGTCACCGACTACGACTTAGAGGACGAGGATGGCCAGGTGGCGACCTGGCACGTTGAGCTACCAATCCCGTTTGTCAGCCGAACGGTCGCCGTACGAACCGAGGAAACGACACGCACCCCGCCCGAGTACGTCCGGTTCGTCGGCGAGTCGCGTGTCCTTGAGGTGGTCGGCGAGCACTCGATCGACACTGGCCCCGAAATGACGACGCTCACCAACACGTTCACCGTCGACGGATCGGTCCCTGGCGTCGAGCAGTACTTCAAGCGTAATCTCGACGAGGAGATTGAGAATCTCGCGGATGCATTACAGGAGACGATCACGTGAGTCATGAAACTCGCCCTCGCCCAACTCGCCATCGATGGTGGTGCCCTCGATACAAACCGCGAGCGAGCCATCGAGGCAATCGAACGGGCCGGTGCGATGGATGCCGATCTCGTGGCCCTGCCGGAGCTGTTCTCGGTCGGCTACTTCGCGTTCGATGCCTACGAGCGGAGTGCCGAAGCGATTGATGGCCCGACGTTAACCGCGCTCGCCGACGCCGCGGCAGCGGCCGACACGGCTGTGCTTGCCGGCACAGTGATCGAGGATCTGGCGGCAACGACGGACGTGCCGACGCCGGCGGATACCGGCCTCGCGAACACCGCGGTGCTTTTTGATGCCAGCGGCGAACGCCGACTGGTCTACCGGAAGCACCATCTCTTCGGCTATAATTCTGCTGAGGCCGAACGACTGGTTCCTGGTGATCGACTCGCAGTCGCGACAGTCGGCGAATTCACCGTTGGTGTGACCACCTGCTATGATCTCCGATTTCCCGAGCTCTACCGCTCGCTCGTTGATGCCGGGGCGACACTAACACTCGTTCCCTCCGCCTGGCCGTATCCACGGGTTGAACACTGGAACCTGCTCCCACGAACGCGGGCACTTGAGAACCTCATGTACGTAGCGGCTGTCAATGGGGCCGGAGCGATCAACGGCGAGACACTCGTTGGTCGGTCAATGGTGGTTGACCCCTGGGGTACGCCGATCGCTCAAACGGGCGCCGAGCCGGATATGGTCACCGCAAGAATTGATCCCGAGCGCGTCACGACGGTTCGCGATGAGTTCCCGGCGCTTGCCGACCGACGGACCGAGTGATCCCGCTCACTCGGTACCCGATCCACCGGGGAGATCCCGGAAGGCCCCGACGAAGTCCTCGTGTCCTTCAAGTTCGGTTACCTGCCTGTCGACCGTTTCCTCAAGCTTCTCGATCCGTGCTTGGAGCTCTTGATATTCGGCGCTGTTCTCAAGCTCCTGGCTCGACTTTTCGATCTGGAGCAGTGAGCGCTTTGAGACGAGCGAGAAGTACTCCTGGACGTCACTGGCATACTCCTGGCGGTCGTGGACGCGGTCAACGAGATCAAGGAGCTCGTCCTTGGAAACCGGCTTGACGAGGTAGTCGTCAAAGCCCATCTCGATAATATCAAAGTCCGGATCGACTGCAGTAACCATTACGACCCGGGCGTCGTACCCTTCCTCACGAATTTCCCCGAGCACCTCGTCGCCGGAGAGCCCCGGCATCCGCCGATCGAGCAGTACGATTTCCACGGTGTCGCTCATCTTCTCGAGGGCAGTCCGGCCGTCGTAGGCCGTCTTAACGGTCCAGCCGCCGTTCTCGAGCCACGCGGCAAACAGGTCGGCGAGCCGCGATTCATCGTCAACGACGAGCACTTCGGGGCGATCCTGTGACATGTCTTCGTGAGGTATCCCTA
>CAZFMU010000054.1:0-10262 GCA_964520165.1 uncultured Salinarchaeum sp.
TCACCCCGGCGGACATTGAGGTGTCGGCCGACGAGGTGGCGAATGGAACGACCGTGTCCGAAACGGCGCAGATTTCGGTTAATGGTAAAGCTGGCGATACGATAACACTAGAGAAAAACGGTGAAACAAGCGCGTTTAGATTTGATTCTATCGATGTCAATAACAATAACATCAAAGCCACAATACAAAACGAAGAGGTTGTCTTAGAGTTACAGAGTGATATCGACTCAACGGTTGACGTTACCGTTGGTCTCGAACTACACGAGATGCTTTCTGATCGGGCTGAGACATACAACGAGTTCCCGATTATCGAGATGTTTCAGGACAATGTCGACTCAAGCTATTCCGTCGCTTATCTGACCGTTTTCGCGAGCAGTATTGTCGACTTCGAGACGACGGTTCTGCGCAACGTCGACAATTCCGAACCTTCCGCGTCGGGAACATATAATGGCAGGCCGGTGTATGATCTCCCTTTTGAGTCACATACCGGGTCGTCTGGCATCACCGTGTTAATGCAGGATTTTGTTGACACGTACGGGAATCAGATTGCAGACTCGGCCACAGCAGATGACTATCCAATGGGAGAACTCCAAATGCGGGCAGTCAATGCGAATTATACCAAGTCTGAGGGGTTCCCCCTCTGGTATCGATTCGCCCATATCGAAATCTCGGACGGCAAGCGCATCAAACCACAACTTGGCCTATTCGAGGTGGAGATAACGGCTCAAGATGCGACACAGGTCTTCTACATACGATGGTATCCGGACCCTGTCGATGTGTCCGTAGAAGACGAAGTGATCGCGGCGAGTGGATCGACTACTCTGACGGTTGATCTGGTAACTCGTAACGTCGATGGACGCATTAACCTCTCACTAGTGGATTCCAGTGATTCTGCTGGACAATATGTTGTTTCGGGAGACAGTCCTGAGTTCGAGTTCGTGAGTTCTACAGAGGCGTACAATATCAGCGCTGTCGGAACGAATACCAACGACATTGATCAGGGGGCGTCGTTAGGGGGCAGATACACCAGCACATGGAACCTGACTATCCGTGATGCCGATCCGGGCAATTACTCCCTTACGGTTGATGTCATGCCGTCGGTCCAGACCGACGGTGGTGCCACACGCGATAGCGTCAGCTTTCAGGTGTACGAGATAGACTCAACCGCGCCAACGATTTCTCAGATGACTCCAGACGGGGGTGAGACCCTCTCTGATCTACCGGTCATCTTGGAGGCCGATGTGAGTGACGCAGACTTCGGGGCTATCTTCGACGACGAGCTGACCGTCGAGTGGTACGTCGACGGAACGCTTGAAACAACGACGACGATCACGAGTAACCAAACGGCAACGGTCACAGCCGATGTCTCAACCAGTGGCGAACATACCTGGTATATCAAACTCACAGACGACTACGGCAATACCGTTACGTCGGATACGGCGACCTTCGGGCTCCCTGCTGAAATTCGGATTCACCCGCTAGAGACCCCAACGCAGATTCTCGATAACGCCACAGCTGAGTTGACGTTCTTCGGTGACCCTGGAAAGGAGCAGTACACCACACGTCGCACGACGAGCAACGGTGTGGTTTCGATGAGGGGACTTCCGGTTGACGAGGCGTTTGTGGCGGTTGTTGAGGTGCCCAATCGCAGTGACCGCCGGATCTTCTTCCGATCACTCATCGATAACCAGGACATCTACCTGCTCAACGAATCAACTGCGTCGGTTGATGTCACCTTCCGTCTCGATGATCAGACTGGCGATTTCACTGCCAGTGAATCTCAGCTTCTACTCCAGCGGCCAATCGATACCGACGCTGGCTTTCAGTTTACCACCGTCGCTGGTGACCGGTTTTCGCCGGGTGGCGAAGTCGACATAACGCTTGAGCGTGATCAGCGCTACCGACTCGTCCTTGAGAACAACGACGGACAAAGCCGCGCTCTCAGCGAGTACGTCGCCCGGCGGAGCGAGCTTGAGTTGCTCTCCGTTGGTGAGATTGATCTATCGGCGCCAACGGATAGCAGCGTCGCTGCACAGGCGCGTCTTGTGGCCGACGGTGATCAGGTCCGTGTCCTCTTCCTCGATCCCGATGGAGAGACCGATTCCCTCAACGTGACCGTCGGCGTTGACGGCGAAGAAATCTTCAATGCGACGACCGATGCCGGGCCAATCGAACAGCACAGCGAGTCGATTCCCGTCACCGACTCCACCTTCGACCCCAACACCCAGACAGCGACCGTGACCGTGACCGCCCACCGAAATGGTGACGCAATCACGACAACGCGCCGTGTCGGCGAGGTGTCGGACCTGTTCGGATCGGTCCCAACCGGTGCAAAGCGAGCGATCGGTTGGGTTGTTTTGCTGGCGAGCATGGGTCTACTGGCGACGGTCTCGCCGGTGCTGTCGGCGATGGTCGGGGTCGGGGTGGCGGGACTGCTGACGATGATTGGACTGCTGTCGGTGCCCTGGCTGGGGATTCTTCTCGCCGCATCGATTGCGATTCTCTACTCCCTTGGAGGCGGACACTGATGCGTACTGTCCCAGTTGTGATGGCGGTGATGGCGCTGGGGGTGAGCTTCGCACTCGTCAGTGGTGCAGGCGTCGGTGACATCATCTTCGGCCTTGACTCGCCACCGCAGGATCCCGGGATCTACGAAGGCATCGAAGCGGGTGCCGCCGAGGCATCACCGGAAAGCGGTACGCAGGCCGATGTCGGTGGCGATAACGAACCGACGACCGTCGGGATCGCGCTGCGCGGCGGACAGTTTCTGATGTCGATGATCACGATGGTTGCAGTGTTGCCAGTCGGACTCATGCGATTGGGCTTTCCGAGCTTTTTCGCGATCCCTGTCGGTTCGGTTGCACAGATAATCGTCTTCATCGGCGTGATCGAGTTCGTGACGAACCGCGAGTGGACCTGACATGGCGCACAACACCACCTTATCACCGAATGCTACCGGGACCCCGTTCGAGGGTGTCGTACAGAACAAGGACTGGATCGAGGTGACGCTTGAAGCCGTCTTTAGTGGCGGTCCTGAGCCAGCCGTCATCGGGCTGTTGATCGGCGGTGTTTTCATGGCGTCGCTGTACATCGCTCCCGGCCGCGATGTCGTCCTTCCAGCCATCGCCCTCATTCTGACCGGATCGGCGCTGGTTCCGGTGCTCCCGATGCAATTCCGAACGCTTGCGTACTCTCTCGTTGTCGTGGGAGGCGCTGTTGCCGGGATCTACGCGGCGCGCAAGTACGTCATTCAGGGAGGACTACGCCGATGATCCGGACGACGCTCTCGTTGCTGTCGCTGTCGTTCACTCTCCCGCACGAACTGACACACTATGCAGTTGCCCGTCTCGGGACCGATGACGCCCAGATTCGGGTTGAGGTCGGCGAGAGCTTCGGTGCGTCGACACGCTGGCCAACACTCGACTCTCAGGTGCTCGAAGCCCTCGCTATGATTGCACCAACGATTCTGGGTTCGCTCTTGATTGGACTGTGGATCTGGATTGGTGCGCCAATCGACGGCTGGCGTTTGATCATGGCGATCGGCCTCGCTGGGTACACAATCCCATCGCCAGCCGACATCCGCGGTGTCTACAACGCACTAACGAGACCATGAGTACGAACGAACGCATAGATACCCGGCAACAACCAGGTGAATCGAAATCCGAGTACGTTCAACGCCGGTCAGCAACGATCCAGCGTCAGGAAGCCAGGCAGAGCCTGCGTGATCGCCTTGCTGAGGCGCTTGAGGGTGAGCAAGATCCATCGGACATCCCGATCCGCGAGACCAACGGCGAGCTGCGCGCCGGCCAGAGTGTCATCGAACAACTGCGTGAGCAAGAGTTCAAGCGGGCCGCCAACGAGGTACGCGAAAAGACGGTCGAGCAGCTCTCTTGGATTGATGATCCCGATCAGGTTCCCGTCGAGCGGACAGACGAGGGTGCTGTTGCTGTTGACGACGAATGGCTTGACGAACAACAGCGTCAACAGGTCCGTCAGCAGGCAGCCGAGGAAATCCCCTGGATCGACGATTGGAATCCGGCACAGATTCCTCTCGAAGAGACAGACGAAGGAGTACTGACGGTCCCTGACGACTGGCTTGAGTCACAAAAGCGCCAGCGAGTCGCCCAGGATCTTGAGGCCGAGTATGGGGTTGATCTTGAGCCAACGGAGGATCTTGTTGAGACCGACGACGGCTACCGCGTCAGCGATGACGCCGAGAAGGAAATCTACGCCGCGCAACTTGATCAACAGTATCCTGATGTCGAGATTACCGCTGAGGGCATTACACAGACCGATAGCGGCGATTTTGAACCGACACAGGCGGTAAAAGACGACATCAAAGAGCGACAGATCGAGCGGAGCATCGAAGAGGAGTTCGGGATCCCGCCGGACAGTGAGGGAATCCCCCCGGCCTACGGATATCCCGGACGTCGATGGCTGTACGACGACATGGAGGGCGTTGAGGTGGAGGACGGCGAGGTGGACTTTCGGCCTGGCCTCGAACAGTACATCGCCGCCCAGCAGACCCAGGAACGCTTCGATGAGATGGACCTCAGCGTCACGGTGTGGCCCAGTGACTTTGCTCTTGACGAGCAGGGCGACGTGTACGGGCTGACAGAAGAGGCCGAGTATCGCGTTGAGGCAGCGCAGATTCGAGAGGAAACCCACGAACCAGTCTTCGCCGAAGACCTCGCCGCAGCTGACTTGATCGACGAAGATACGCCACTACCGGAGGACTTCGATCCCAACGAGGACGTGACCTTCGCCGACGGTGAACCGCAACTTACCGAAGGTATCCGTTGGGAAATTGAGCAACTTGAGCAGCAGATTGAACGACGTGAACAGGCAATTGAGAACTTCGCAGCGGACGTCGGCGTCGATGAGTCGGCGGTCGTGATCGGCGACGGTCGGCTCGGAATTGAGCCCGAAGTGCGAGAGGAGCTAATCGAAGACCGCCTTGAGCAGCGCGATGATATCGTTGAGGTGCGAGATGTCTCCGTCGAGTCGGCCTTTGACGAGGACATTGAGGCGACGGTGCTCCGTGAGCAGCCGCAGACAGACACCGAGCCAATTGAACTCGATCAGGACGCCCCCCTCTGGGCACAACGCGCCGCATTTCGGTACGATGCTGGCATTGAGCCCGATCCGGACACTCAAACGGCAGACGAGATTCAGACCATCTCGACTGGCTTCGGTATCATCGGCGCGGGCAATCTGGGACAACCAGAGGGGATTACTGTCGGTGAGGCGATCAACCCAGCCGCCGATATCGACGCCCCATTCATCGAACAGCTACGCCAGCCGGTGCAAAACATCGAAACGGCGATTGACGAACAGATAATCGAACCCATCTCCGGATCGATCCGTGATGGCGGCCTTTCTGGCTTCGCTGTCACACCGGGAGGACAGACCGAAATCGAGCGGGAGGCACTTGCACCAGTTGAACAAGTGGCCAGCGGCGCGATCAAGACGCTAAATCCCGCCGAATGGGCTGACGAAGCCCTCGGACTGGCTGGTGGGGTCGAATACCTGGGCCGATCGTCGCTCGAAGGAGATGCGCGACAGGCCCTCGAAGACATCGGCGAAACAGGTGTTCAAGAGGTCGAAGAGACGATCCGGGCCACACGCTCGAACCCGTTTGAAACGGTCGGTGCTATCACTACCGGAGCAGCGCTCGGCGGAGCGGCTGGGACAGCGGCTGGCAGTCTCGCTCGGCGAACCCAGACTGATATCGATCCGGTGGTTCCTGCAACGGATATCCGAGAAGGTCCACCCGATCCGTGGGAAAACATCGACTACTCGAAGCCCCTCAGAGAACAGTACGAAGCGCCGGACACAGGCACAGACCCTTCGGTGCTGTCGCAACGAATCGGGGAGTTCCGCATACAAGTCAGCGAGCTTCTCTCCGACGAACGCGGTCAACTCGGGGCTGGACGGCAGCGACCGGATCAGGACCCTGTAGATCCGCTTGAGGGGAAGGTCATCGAGAACGACGACCTCGGTATACCCGACCCTACTGGTGAGGAACTCTACCGTCAGCAACTGGCTGAGTGGCGCCAGCTTGAGGATACACGACCGGAGTACGGCGACTACTGGGCGGCTGGCCGTCGCGAACGACGCGAGCGTGACACCCGCGACGACACACCAACTGCCCGTCGACGAGAGGCGGAGTCGCCGGATATCGGCGTCGGAATGGAAACTTGGCTCGGCACTGGTGCCGGTGTTGCTGCTATGACGCTTACTCGTGATATGTCCGGCTTCGATGTCGATGCAGCACAGCGAGAGCAACTTGATGTCGGTGTCGGTGAGCAGGTTCGAACGCGGTCGGGAACCGATACGCTGCTTGACCAACTATCGCTTGAGGCGCAACTGGGGAGTACTGACCAAGCCGAATTGCCCGGCCTATCCCTCCGAAATCGGTCGGTATCAAAAGCCGAACCCACACCTGAACCGATCCCATCGCCTGAGCGAAGACCGGATATTCCGATCTTTACCGAGACCACTTCGCCCCGAAGCCCGCTACGAGCACCACCGTTCGATGACGAGGATCGTGACTCCGACGAACAGTGGGTTGGGGGCTTCTCCGAAGAGAATGCTCTCTTTGCATCAGGGCTTGCCAGCACTGAGGATCTTCTGAACGTCGACGAGGATGACTTCCGGATATGACGCAGCTCAGGACCTGCATTGCAGTCGACCGCATCAACTGACCCCCCAGAATCAGCATGACCACAATCAACTTTGGCAGCAGAGGAGAAGCAAACGAATACCGCGACCGCGTTGACGAGTTTCGCGCCGAGTCAGACGACCGACGAAAGAAGACTCTCGAACTCGTTGAGGATACTCCCGAACAGATTATCGAACGACTCCAAGAGCGGGCCTTTGCCTCCCGATCTGATGATGGCGGTCTCGGTGGAGTCATGGCGGAACTATCGCGCGGAGAGAAAGCAGCGCTTGAAAAACAGCATCGGGGGTTCGAGTGGCAGCAACACGGCTTTGGGGCCATGCGTGCAAAAGGTGCGCTTGAGGCGCGCGGTGTCACCGACTGGATGAACTACTACGAGCCAGGTGAGGGGACCGAAGGAGCACTCAAGAATCTCAACCAGGGCAAAAACCAGGCTCAACAGACACGCGCACCGACGGCGATCGAACAGGATTACACCGACATGGAGGAGATGGCCGGGAACGACCGCGTCCGACGGCAGTCCGAGCGAATGCGGGCCGATCAGGTCAAAAGTGCGAAGCGGGCAGCCATCGTCGATGTCGATCCCGATGCGAGGGAGTTTCTCGAAGAGGAGCGGCGCTTTGAGGACGACCTTTTCGACATCAGTTTCGGACCTGACGACCTGGGGTTATTCACGGCGAAGGGGAGCGATGCCGAACTCGCACACGACCGGATGCAGCAGCGTAGTGCCCACGCTCGCCTCATGGACCGGCTGCGCAGCGGTACGATAACGACCGACATCATGCAGTGGGCCGCAAATCCATCGGAGTACGATTATCCCGGTGTCGACACGCTTGATCCGGAACTCAAGCACTCAAAGCGGAGTAAGCGGGCTCGCGAAGTCGACGAGCGGGAACTTGCCCCGCGGGCCGCTTCACGGCGCGAATGGGCGAGTGACATGGACGACTTTGACCTGCCCGGAGTCGACACGCCGCCGGCAATGAGACTCGATCCGGCTGTGCCATTCCCCGATGTCGACGTACCCGACATGGGGCTCTCATGGGAGGAAAAAGAGGCTGGTATCGCCGATGATCCCGGACTGTCGATCGCTGAGGCATTGGGAATCGATCCGGTCGACGACGAGATGTCTCCCGACGACCGACCGACGACAACACCGCAGTCGCTGGTTGATGCATTCGCCAGCGGCGAGGAAGCCGACATCGCCTTTGAGCGCGCCGAGACGGAACGGGCAGCGCCAGAGGACGACTTCTCGTTCGTCGATAGCCGCCCACAGCAGGATACACTTGATGTCGCTGATGCGACTCAGCATCGCGAGAGTCGTATCGAGGTCGAACGCAACCAGGGTGGCCTTCTGGGTGATACAAGACAATCAATCGGCAGAGGGCCGGACACTGGGTCGGACAGCGGTGACCAGGAAGGACTTGATGCGTTTGGGGACCAGCGACAATCTGACTGGTTCTGATCCGCTGCGGCCTTCCATACGATGCACTCTTGAAGCACTGAGCAATCCGACGTGATTCATGTGTGTGGTCTGCTTATTCACAAATGTGAACAATAGATTAATTATACCCTACAATCGACTCTGTCTAAGCACCTCTACTGTTTCACAATCGGTGTGAAAACAGAGCGGGTCGCGGTTAAGGGCCGCACCCGCCACGGGGTGCTAAGCACGGTAGCACCCATGTACGCAGACGCAGACAACCTAGATAAATCTCTTGGGACCAGCAGTGTGCCGTACTGTGACCAACCTTCGGTCGACGGAGGTCGGTGACGATGACACCGTTCTGTCGCGGCTGTGGCAGTCACCTCAGCGATAGCTACGCCCGTGTGCTCGGTGATCAGGATGGGACCATTCACCGCTGTCTTCATTGTGATAGCCCACAGGCTCGCGTGCGGGGCTCCACAGCCGGCGTTGACGTCGAGGAGGTCTCGGACAGGGTTCGAGACTACTACGGCGAGAGCGCCCAGCACGGGCTCAACGAGGATGTCAAAGCCGATGGCGGCGGTATTGCGAGCCTTCGCCCTGATTTGGATCAATTCGATGAGGGTGAGCAGGCATGAGTCAGTCTGTTGCCCCGGAAATCACCAGGAACCCGGACCTGTGGGTCCGCGAAAACCGGGAACTCCTCTACCGCATTATCCGGCACGCCGACGACCGGTTTGTCCGCGCACTCGCGATCAGTGCGCTGATTCACTACGGCGACGAGCCAACAATCGCTGAGGTCCGTCGCGAACTTGATCGGGCAGAAGAGGTGGTCGAATGAGCGTCGCTGCTGCGGGGTCACCCGCTCCGCAGCGCCTGAATGAATCGATCGGCCTCATCAAGGACATCAGGCTCCTCGTCAATGAGCCCGATGACGCGTTCGAGGTTTTCGATATCTTCGAGGATCGTGGGATCTTCTCGGGCCAACCGGAGAAGCTCGGCGCGGACCTTACGCTCCTCTTGACTGATTCGATCGGTCGCCTCTGTCGAAAGCGCCTGATTGCACCACACACAAAAGTCCTCCTCGCGCGGCGTCTCTCGCCCGCAACGAGGGCACTCGATCGGTGCCGTCGGATCGGGCTCGTCTGTCGTCACATCCCGACCGTGGATGCGTGCTATCTCCCGGTCGCTGGCCTCGCCGAAGACGCTGACGTACCGGGAAGCGACGTCGCTACCCCGGACCCAACCGTGATGATCCTCGATGTGGGCCTGGTTGAGCCCCTGCGAAGCCAGATACGACGCGGAGGACTTCCGGAAGTTCGTCAGCGTAACCGGTTTGCTGACGTCCGCAGCGTCCGCCGCGTTCTGCAGGATCTTACGAAACATCTGGTAGGACATTTCCTCTGGCTTGTTGAGCTTGCTCCAGAGCAGGGCCGTCGAATCCCCCTTACCGGGATGATCGTCGAGCCAGCGCTGAAGGTACGGCGTACTTGGAACCAGAAGCACCGATCGCTGGCCAGTCTTCCCGTCGACAGTCACCTTCATGCCATGACGGTGATCGGTGATATCGCCGATCCGAATCGATCGAAACTCGCCCGAACGAGCGCCGAGGTCCCAAGCGACGGCAATCAGTGCCCGATCCCGGGTGTTCTGACGCGTCTTGATCATTGGGTGGATGTCTTCCTCCCAGTCGAGTATCTTCGCTGGATCCGGCTGCGGATCGTACGACCGCGAGGTACCCGATGGAATCCACCTGATCGCTTCTGGTGGCTTCTCGCCATTCTCACTCGTCGTCCGTCTACCGAAGACCCGCAGCGCCACCCGATAGTCTCGATTGGTCTCTTCGTTATCGTAGGTGCGGTTGATCCAAGTGACCAATTGCTCGGCGGCAGAACGGGCCTCAAGCGCTTTTGCGAGCCCACCGACCTCCTCAGCCATGATCGTGCAGTGGCGGAGAAGCTTGAGGTGGCGGTGTGTGCTGTATTCGCTCTTCCGCAGGGTCAGCTCGTCATCGAACGACCCGAGGATTTCTCGGTCCGCCGAGGAAATGTCATTACTGATATCTATCCGGTCTCGAAGCCGATCCAGTTCTTCATCGGGTTTCCCCATTATTACCCCTATTTACAAACCTCGGATGTAAACTTGAGGTGTGGAGCC
>CAZFMU010000055.1:0-10257 GCA_964520165.1 uncultured Salinarchaeum sp.
TGACGTTCATCGCAATGCAGTCGATCCCGATGGTATCGTAGGTGTCCATCGCCTCTGCGACGAGCAACTTCGTCCCGACGCCGTCGGTTGCCAGCGCCAGATACCGGTCGTCAACCTCAAGCAGACCTGCGTACTCCGTTTCGACAACATTTCCGAGCGACCCCAGCAACGCGGCGGTCGCTGCCTCGCTCTCCGCGATATCGACCCCTGCCTCGGCGTAGGTGAGTCCCTCGCCGTCGTGATCCTCGGTCATGGCGAAGTGACCGGTCGGTGGTGGCAAAAGCCCACCGGTCAGGTTGAGTCGATAGCGATGTCGAGTTGTTCGGCGAGCACCTCACCGACGGGTCGATCAGCCGATTCAACGAACCGGGCGAGTTCGGTCCCGTTGCGCTCAATCACGATCGTCGGGATGTATTCGATGTCGTAGGCGTCGACCCCTGGTCCCTGCTTTTCGCGGTCGACGGCGATTGCCGTCACCCGCTCTGTCGGCACATCGGCTGCCTCAAGAATCGCGGCAAACACCGGGAGCACGCGCTGGCAGTCTCCACACCAGTCCGCTCCCCAGACGGTGATCGTCACCTCGTCGGCAAGGTGCGCGAACCGATCAACGACGGCCGGTGCCGGCGTTGCATTCTCGTCCGGGGTTAGTGTTTCGAGTGACACACCATTGGTATCAGCAGGCGAGGCGTATAGCCGCTCCGGCCGACGTACCCCCATAGCGAAGCACGAGGGTTTATACGAAATTCCTTCTAATGGCGAGCCATGAACGTCAGCGAAGCGATGACCCCGCGCGCCGAGGTGGTTACCGTCGAGTTACCGGGGTCACGCGATGACGCCCTCAGATACCTCCAGGACGGCGCCTTTTCGTCGGTCCCGGTTGTCAAGTCGACTGATGAGGGTGAAGCCTATCGCGGCCTCGTCTCGCGCGAGAGCCTCATCGAGAATCCCGACGAAGACCAGCTCGCCCTGCTGATGGAGGAGGTGCCGACGGTCACCAGCGATACCGATCTGGTTGAGGCCGCTCGCGTCATGGTCGAACAGCATGCCCGTCGCCTCCCTGTCGTCAACGATCAACTTGAGGGGATTGTGACTGTGACCGATGTCATTCGAGCGATTGCTGATGGGTCGATCGACGGCGAAACGCCGGTCAACGAGGTCACCACCCGTGCAGTCACGACAACCTACGAGCAGACGCCGATGGCGGTCGTCAGCCAGCAACTCTCGCTGGCAGACGAGCCCTACGCGATCGTGCTTGATGACGAGGGCGAGATGACCGGGATGATCACCGAGGTCGACATCCTGCGGGTTGCCGAAATCGTTGACGGCGAGGAGTCGACCGGGGCGAGTATCGCCGACGAGGACGACGGCTGGATGTGGGAGGGGATCAAGGACGTTGGCGGCCGGTTCCTCCCGACGCGCAACGTCGAGTTCCCCCCGGACCCGGTGTCCGAACACATGACGCCCGATGTATTGACCATTGCCGGCCAGCGTTCGCTCCGCGATGCCGCCCAGGCAATGATCACCAACGATCTTGAGCAACTTCCGCAGGTCAGCGGTGATCGACTGGTCGGGATCGTCAGGGACATTGACCTCCTCCGCGCGCTCTAAGATATGACTGAGACGACCGCCGAGAAAGTCACCGAACTCGCCAAACGGCGCGGCTTCTTTTTCCAGTCGAGCGGCGCCTACGGCGGGGTCGCCGGGTTCTATACCTTTGGTCCCCACGGCGCCGGCCTCAAGCGCAACGTCGAGGATGTCTGGCGTGAGCGATTCACCATCGAAGAGGGCAACCAGGAGGTTGACGCGCCGACGATCATGCCGGAACCGGTCTTCGAGGCCTCTGGCCATCTTGATGGTTTCGACGATATGCTCGTTGAGTGTCCCGAGTGTGGCCAGAGCCACCGGGCCGATCACCTTCTTGAGGACGCGACCGAACTTGAAGATGCTGAGGCCATCCCGGTCGCAGAGGTCGAAGCGCTCTTCGCGGAGCACGATATCACGTGTCCGACCTGTGGCGCCTCGCTTGCCGACGAGCCCGTTGAGGATTTCAACCTCATGTTCGGCACAAACATCGGTCCTGGGTCGTCATCGCCAGGGTACCTCCGGCCGGAGACCGCCCAGGGCATCTTTGTCGAGTTCCCCCGACTCAAGGAATACGCTCGCGGACAGCTTCCATTCGGGGTGACTCAGATCGGGCGAGCCTACCGCAACGAGATCAGTCCGCGCAAGTCCATCATCCGAGTCCGCGAGTTTACCCAGGCCGAACTTGAGTTATTCATCGACCCCGAAGAGGATACTCCCGACCTTGCAGCGGTCGCGGATGTCACCCTGACACTGTATCCCATCGACCGCCAACAGACCGATGGCGCCGGGCCGATCGAGGCGACGGTCGCTGAGGCGATTGACCGTGGCATCGTCGAGAACGCGTGGATCGCCTACTATCTCGGCGTTGCCAAACGGTGGTACGAGCGTATCGGCGTCGACATGGACCGGTTCCGCTTCCGTCAGCACCTCCCAGGCGAGCGAGCGCACTATGCGAGCGACTGCTGGGACGCCGAGGGCTATGTCACCGATGACTGGGTCGAACTCTCCGGGTTTTCGACCCGGAGTGACTATGACCTCCGGAAACACGGTGAACACAGCGACGAATCGTTCACGCTGTTCAAACAGTATGACGAGCCGGTGACCATCGAGCGGCCGACGATCGACCCCGACATGAGCGAACTCGGTCCGGCCTTCGGTGAGGCAGCATCGGGGATCGTTGATGCACTTGAGTCCCGTGTTGAACGCGAGCCCGAGGCCTTCGAAGCAGGCGAGACCGTGACCGTCGAGGTCGATGGCGAGTCCTACGCCGTCCCGGTTGAACACACGAACTTCGAGATCAGCGAGGTCACCGAGGCGGGCGAGCACATCCACCCGCACGTTATCGAGCCGTCCTTCGGCGTTGATCGGATCGTCTACACCGTCCTTGAGCACGCCTACACCGAAGACGAGGTTGACGGTGAGACCCGTCAGTACCTGTCGCTTGATCCGGCCATTGCCCCGACGACAGTTGGTGTGTTCCCGCTGGTCGACACCGACGGGCTTCCGGACCAGGCCCGTGATATTGTCACCGAGCTGCGCGACGCTGGTCTGTCGGTCACCTACGATGACTCGGGGGCAATCGGTCGCCGGTACCGCCGACAGGACGAGATCGGCACTCCATTTTGCGTGACTGTCGACCACGAGACGCTTGAGGACAACACCGTCACGATCCGCGAACGCGACAGCACCGAACAGTGTCGCGTTGCCGTCGACGAGTTGGCCCGCACGCTCCGGGACCTCCGTGATGGGATCCGGTCCTTCAGTGATCTCGCCGAGGAGGCGTCCTGAACCAGCGTCTTCTGGTCCGGCCGTGATCGACGAACTCGGTCGCCGACTCGTTCACGCCAGTGGTGCCGGTTTCCCACTCCTGTATGTCCTCGGTGCCCCCTGGTGGGTCGTCCAGACGGCACTGGTAGCGTTCGTTTTCGTTGCTGGCCTGCTTGAGGTCCTGCGGTTACGTGTCGGTCTTACGTGGTGGGTCTACGATCGGCTCACCAGACCATACGAACAAGACAATGTCGCCGGATACGCATTGTACGCTCTCGGGATGGCGGTTGTCGGTGTGTCGTTCCCCCCTCCGATTGCGGTTCCGGCGTTGTTAATGCTCGCAGTAGCCGATCCTGTCGGCGGATTCCTTGCCGGCGATGATCCCACCCCGATCAAGCGGCCGGTGGCACTTGTTGGGACGTTCCTTGTCGCGGTTGGTGTTGCGGTGCCGTTTCTCCCGGCCGTCCCGGCACTCGCCGCGGCGGCCGTCGCGACGGCTGCCGACGGCGTGTTCCTTCGAGTTCGGGGGTATATCCTTGACGACAACCTCACGATCCCCATCGGTGCGGCGACTGCCGCCTGGGTGGTCACAACGGTGACAGGCTGAGATACCACTTCCGCCGTGGCACACGAACGCTTTTGCTCGTTAGTCGCTTACATACCGGTAGATGGCGACGACCGAGGACCCGGCGTACGTCGAGCACCCGCTGGTCACGTCAGACACGCTCGAACGCCGCCGGTACCAGCTCCAACTGGCCGGCCGGGCGGTGCAGGATCACACGCTCGTGTGTCTCCCGACCGGCCTCGGTAAGACGACGGTCAGTCTGCTGGTCACCGCCCGTCGGCTGGAGTCCGTCGGCGGCAAGGCGCTGTTGCTCGCGCCGACGAAGCCGCTTGTTGAGCAACACGCAGACTTCTACCGGTCGGCACTGACAATCCCTGAGGAGGATGTCGTCGTATTCACCGGCGAGGTCCGCCCCGATGACCGGGCGGCGCTGTGGGATGATGCCCGCGTGGTCGTCGCGACGCCACAGGTCATCGAAAACGACCTTATCGGCGGTCGGATTTCGCTGGCCCCCGTCACGCACTGCACCTTCGATGAGTGTCATCGTGCGAGTGGCGACTACGCCTACACGTACATCGCCGAACGATACCACGCCGACGCTGATCGACCGCTGGTGACGGGCATGAGTGCCTCGCCGGGCAGCGATCGCGAGGCCATCCAGACCGTCTGCTCGAATCTGGGTATCCGATCGGTCGAGGTGATGACCGAGGAGGACGCAGACGTTGATGCTTATACCCACGAGACCGAAGTCGACTGGGTCGAAGTCGAACTCCCCGACGCGCTTGATGCGATCCGTGAGGCGCTCCGGACGGTCATCGAGGAACGACTCGGGCGTCTCCGTGAGCTGGGCGTGACGAACAAGTCGAGTGCGGACCTCTCACAGAAGGATCTCAACCGACTGCGCTCAAAGCTCCAGGGGCTCATCGACAAGGACGACTCCGCGGGCTACCAGGGGATGTCACTCCACGCAGAGATTATGAAGCTCAGACGGGCGCTTGAACTGGTTGAGACCCAGTCGGTCGACGCGCTTGAACGCTATCTTGAGCGCCAGCGCCAGGCCGCTCGTTCCTCGGGGGCCTCAAAGGCTAGCCAGCGGTTTATTTCCGATCCGACCGTCCAGTCGGTTCTCCGCAAGGTTGAGGACTACGACGGGCAACACCCCAAGGTTGAGCGTGCCCGGGCACAGATTGCCCACACGATCGGGCTTGAGGACGGCGAACGGGTCATCGTCTTTACCGAGTCCCGTGACACCGCGGAGGTGCTCACCGAGGCGCTTGGTGAGAGCTTCGCCACCCGGCGCTTTGTCGGCCAGGGTGACAAGGAGGGCTCCGATGGTATGACCCAGCGCGAGCAACGTGAGACGCTTGAGGCTTTCCGTGCCGGCGAGTTCGAGGTCCTGGTTTCGACATCGGTCGCCGAGGAAGGCCTTGATGTTCCCGAGGTTGATTTGGTGTTGTTCTACGAACCGGTCCCGACGGCGATCCGGTCGATCCAGCGCAAGGGTCGCACCGGCCGACAGACCGAGGGCGAGGTGATCGTTCTGATGGCCGAGGACACCCGGGATGAGGCCTATTTTTGGATCTCCCGTCGCCGCGAACAGGAGATGCACGAGGACCTTCGCGAACTCAAGGACATGCAGGACGAACTCGACGCCGAACTCGCACAGTCCGACCTGACGAGTTTCACGGCGGATACCGACGCCACATCGGATGCAACATCAACACCGCCCACACCGTCAACCGAGCAGGAAGACGCCGATACCGAGACGACATCGACGACGCCGACTCCATCGGACGACGAGGGCATCGAAGTCGTCATCGACCAGCGCGAACTCGACTCGACAATCGCCCGCCAACTCTCTAAACGCGAGAGCGTCAACACGCGCTTGGAGACGCTTGAGATCGGCGACTACGTCTGTTCGGATCGGGTGGCTGTCGAGCGCAAGACCGTTGAGGACTTTCTGGCGACCCTTGTCGGCGAGGATCGCTCGCTGTTCGATCAGGTCGGTGCGCTGGTTCGCCAGTATCCGCGATCGGTCGTGCTAATCGAGGGCGAGGATCTCTATGATCGCCGGAATGTCCATCCGAACGCCATCCGTGGAGCCATCGCCAGTCTTGCGGTCGACTTCGGGATCAGCGTGCTTCGGAGTCACGACGAGTCCGAGACCGTCGAGTTGGTAGCCACACTGGCGGACCGCGAACAGGGCGAGCGTGACCGATCGATCCGGGTCCACGGCGAGAAGCAGTCGAAGACCCTGTCCGAACAGCAGGAGTACGTCGTCGCGTCGATCGCCGAAATCGGCCCGGTGACTGCCCGATCGCTGCTGTCGGCCTTCGGGTCGGTTGAGGCGGTCCTGACCGCCGACCGCGAGGCCCTACTCGAAGTCGAGGGGGTCGGCGAGGTGACCGCCGACCGCATCCGCGAGGTCGTTGCAAGCACCTATGACCCCTGAGGCGTGTGGACATCTGCCGTAGGTTGAATCCAATCTTGGGTCGTTTATTATGATTTATTACGTCTGGCCAATCAACCACAACTGGAGAACCATGAGTGATCTCACACTGCGACGAACTCAGCTTGCAACGCCGGCGAGCGACGAGCAGATGATGGCCAGTGCGGCCGAGAGCGCGGCTGACGAGGTCTTCCTTGATCTTGAGGACTCCGTGGCCCCGAGTGCTAAGGCCGATGCTCGCCAGCCGCTGATCGAGGCGGCCCGCGAGCACGACTGGAGCGGGCAGGTCCTCTCATACCGGATCAACGGGATCGACACCCAGTGGTGGTACAACGACATCATCGAGGTCATCTCCGAGGTCGGCGAGGAGATTGATGACATCATTGTCCCGAAGGTCAAGTCCGCGAGCGACATCCATACCGTCGAGAACCTTCTTGAGCAGGTCGAGGTTAACGCCGGACTGGAAGTCGGAAGCGTTGGTCTCGAACCGCAGATCGAGGACGGCGAGGGTATGCACAACGTCCACGAGATTGCCCACGCGAGCGATCGGCTCAGCTCCCTTATCTTCGGTCCCGGCGATTATTCCGCGGCGATGGGTACGCCCGGACTGGACATCGGACAGTTCCCTGAGTACCCTGGACACTACTGGCATCACGCTCTCTCGGAGGTCAACGCCGCTGCGAAGTCCGCTGGCCTGCCCTGCATGGACGGCCCATACGCGGATATCGATGATACCGAGGGATTCCGCGAGTCCGCCGAGCGTGCGAACATGCTCGGATGTGACGGCAAGTGGGTGATCCACCCCAGCCAGATCGAAATCGGCAACGAGGTCTTCGCTCCTGACCCAGAGGTCGCCGAGCGTGCCGATCGGATTGTCGAGGCCTACGCCGAGGCCATGGAGGAAGGTCGTGGCGCCGTCGAGGTTGACGGACAGATGGTTGATGAGGCGACGAACAAGATGGCCCAGGAAATCGTTGAGCGCGCCGAGGCGGCCGACCTTCTGTAACCCGGCTGTCGCTCCCGTCTGCTCTCTTTTTTCTCTCGTGTTTGATCCCGGACACTGATGGGACCGCCCACGTATCCCCCCTCTATGGACCTCGAATCGTACTGGGGTATCGGCCCGAAGACCCGTGCGACGCTTGAGTCGTCGATTGGGGCCGAGGCGGCCGCCGCAGCGATCGATGCCGGTGACCTCCGGACGCTTGTCGATGCCGGTGTCGACCGTGGCCGGGCGACCCGGATCCTCCGACGGGCGAACAGTGCCGCCGGGATGGATCTGCTTGCGACGCGTGACGCCCGATCGGTGTATAAGGAACTGCTTGAGTCTATTGCCGCACACGCGGTCAACGACGGAGCAGCAGCGCGGATCCGGACCCTCACCCCCCTGGTCGACCGCGACGCGATCGATGACCGACTCGCCGCTATCCAGACGGCCCGGGAGAGTTGGCAAGCGCTTGCATCGCCGACCAGAGAGGCCGTCCTTGACGCCTTCGAGACCTACGATGCTGGTGCAAACGATGATCTCGCGGCCGTCAAAGCCGTGGTGGCACTCCACGATGCCGGGGCGACGACGGGTGCATTCGCCCCGGTTGGTCGCCTTGATCCGGACGGTCTGGCGGACGCGGCGACGGCGCTTGCGGCCCTCGGCGACGACCGCATCAGTCCTGGTGCGGATGACGAACTTGACCGTCTCCGATCAGCGCGGCGCGATGTTGATGACCTCGCGGCGGCCTCCGAGACGCTTGTTGAGGATCTCCGCGCCGAGGGCGTCCGCGACACCGCGGGGTTTCGCGAGGGCCTCGTCGAGTACCTCCGCACGGAGACAAGTGTCGATCCGGCGCGCGTCCGATCATCGATGCCGACCGAGGCGATGGACGCGACGAGTTTTGTCGATGAGACGCTTCGCGACCTCCGTTCGGGACTTGATGCGGACATTGATGCCCGCGCCGAGACGGTCCGGACGGATCTAGAGGCGGACATCGAGGCCGTCCGTGAGGATGTCGACCGGGCACAGCAGGCGATCGAAACTGTCGCGGTACATCTCTCGTTGGCGCGCTTTGCCGACGCCTATGACCTGACGATTCCGACATACGCCGAGGACGGCAGCCTGGCGGTGCATAACGCACGGAATCTTGGATTGCTTGAGGCCGGCGAGTCCGTCCAACCGATCACCTACGCGTTGGGCGATCACGACCTCGACATCGACGCGCCGACCGGCGATCGGGTAACCGTCCTTACTGGTGCCAACAGCGGCGGGAAAACGACGCTCCTTGAGACACTCTGTCAGGTCGCGATCCTCGCACACATGGGCCTGCCCGTCCCGGCGGCGCAGGCAGAGGTATCACTGTTTGATCGGATCGTCTTCCATCGGCGTCACGCCAGCTTCAACGCTGGTGTTCTTGAGTCGACTCTCCAGTCGATCGTTCCGCCACTTGCGACCGGCGATCAGCCGCTCATGCTCGTTGACGAGTTTGAGGCCATTACCGAGCCCGGCCGCGCAGCCGATCTCCTTCATGGACTCGTACAACTTACCGTTACTCGCGACGCGCTAGGGGCCTTCGTGACACATCTTGCTGACGATCTTGAGCCGCTGCCGGCGGCGGCGCGGATTGACGGCATCTTCGCGGAGGGTCTGACCGCCGATCTGGATCTTGAAGTCGACTACCAGCCACGGTTCAATGAGGTCGGGCGCTCGACGCCGGAGTTTATCGTCTCGCGGCTGGTGGCCGGGGCTGACGACCGCGCAGAGCGAGCGGCCTTCGAGACGCTCGCCGAGTCCGTCGACACAGCAGTTGTCCAGCGCACCCTCGCAGACGCCCGATGGAGTCAATAGTCTGGCGTCCTCCACGACGGACATGAGTCGTTGCCCCAAGTGCGAGACGCCGCTGTACAAGCGTCATTGCAAGCTTGTCTGTCCTGCACACGGCGTCATATACGACTGTTCGGATCCATTCCGATAGTCACTCGGTGTTCCCCTGCTCACGCCCTTCGAGGCTCCCGAGTCCGGGAATGGCGATCGCCCGCTCAACCCGCCGCATGCCGTCGGTAATGCTCAATACCAGTCCCAAGTAGACGAGGCCGACGAAGCCAAAAATCGGGGTATACGCGAATGTCTGAGAGGCGATCTGTTCGGCCTGGTAGTATACCTCGGGCACATTCAAGAAGGCCGCCAACGAGGAGTACTTCGCTAAGTACACGAACTCGTTAGTCCAGGCTGGAACAGCATACCGGAGGGTCTGCGGAAGCACAACGTGACGGATGCCTTCGAGTTTCGAGAGTCCGATTGCCCGGGCGGCGGTCAACTGCCCGGTGTCGACGCTTTCGAGCGCCCCGCGGATATACTCCGCCTGATACGCACTACTGTTGATGGTAAAGCCGAAGATGGCGATCCAGAAGGCCTGCTCGGGGAGCGCACCGCCGATCGGTCCGACCCCCTGAAGCCAGACCGCCAGTGGCAGTCCGTAGTACCACACGAACAACTGGGCCAACAGTGGCGTTCCGCGGATCAACTCCGTGTATGCGAGTGCGAGCCACCGAAAGGGGCCGCCGTAGACCCGCAATACGGCCAGCGGGACCGCTAGTACAAGTCCGAGGAGCATTCCCGCAACCGTCAGCGCGATCGTAAACACCACCGCGGTGGCGATCGATGGGGCAATCTCTATAGCCGTTGCCATGCCGGTCAACGCCCCGCCGAGGGGGCTGACGAGCGCGCTTGCCGGTCCGGAGGCTCCCGACAGCGTGCTCCCGACCGACGCGATGGCACTTGGTGCGATGATGTGCTCACCGGCGCCGGGCCCGACGCCCAGCGGCGCCAACACCCAGTCGTTGGTCCACCGTGCCAGAAGCCATCCCCAAAAGAGCACTAGCCCGCTTCCGACGACCAGCTGCTCAA
>CAZFMU010000056.1:0-10152 GCA_964520165.1 uncultured Salinarchaeum sp.
CGTAGGTGGCGATACCGACGCCAAGTAAGATTGTCAGCAGCCCCCACGGTGGCCGGATCAAGACCATTACGGCTAGGGTGACGACGATGCTTAGTACGGCGGCGGTCGTCCCGGCGGCCATGCCGTTGGACTTGGCTTTTGTCATGAATGGATCATGCACTGTCGTGCATATCAACTCGTTGCAACCGGGGATCTACCCGGGGAGTCAGTTCTCAATTTGAGGTGAGAGACCGAAGTATCAACCTTTATTTTGGTTGCCCTATCACTCGCTGTGTCGAGAATGAAACAACGAGACCAAGCAAACCACTGGCATGATGTACTCCACGGTCGTTCTCGTCGAGCAGTGCTGAAGGGTCTTGGCGCTGCTGGCGTTGCCGGGCTTGCGGGCTGTGCCTCAAGTACCGACAACACCCAGACGGGCACCAACGATACCACCGACGCGGACGACCGTGACGGACAATCGAGCGCGGACCGAGCCGACTCGATGACGATTTTCCACGCCGGAAGTCTCGCGCCACCATTCAGCGAGGCTGAACCACAGTTCGAGGAAGAATACGGCGTTGATGTCACCCGGGAGGCCAAGGGATCGGTCGCCTCAACTCAGAAGATTACTCAGCAGGGCCGTTCAGCGGACGTCCTCGGCGTCTCTGACTTCCGGCTCATCCGAGACCGTATCGTTCCGGACTACGGCGACTGGTACAGCATTTTCACCACCAATGCAATGTCTATCCAGTACCGCGAGGACTCGACGGGCGCCGAAGACATGTCGAAGGAAAACTGGTGGGACGTTCTTTCCCGGGACGACGTAACCATCGGCCACTCAGATCCGGCCGTCGATCCTGGTGGCTACCGCGCCGTCATGATGCTGAAACTCGGCGCGATTGAGTTCAACGGCGAGCGGCTCTACGATGAGGCAACCAGAGACAAGATGCTGGATAACACCATCATTCCAACCGGGACAGAAACCAATCTCTACGGTCAACTTGAGTCAGGGAGCAAACTCGATTACGCCATCTACTACCGGTCAATCAGCTCCCAGAAGGACCTGCCGTGGACTGATGTGCAAAAGGAGGTTGACCTCTCGATGGCGACCAGCGAATACGCCCAGCACTACGCCAAGGCGGAGGTCGAGACCAACAGTGGTACCTTCACCGGCGCACCGATTGCCTATGGTATGACCGTTCCGAATGTTGCCACCGCTCCTGAACGCGGGGCCCAGTGGGCCGAGTTTTTCGCGAGCGACGCCGGCCAGCAGATTCTTAAGGACCTTGGACTGGTCCCCGTTGACCCAATCGTTGTGCCAGCCGACAGCGAGTCGGCCGTGCCCGATCGCGTGCTGGAGGTCGCCGAAGCGAAGCAAGCCCTGGGCCCACTTGACCTCTGAGTCACGCGCCAATGGCCACTCGGAGTCGGTTCGTTCCCCTCGCTGGTGTGTTCGATCGACGCGCCCTCGTCGCGGCGGCGTTACTCCTGCAAGTAGCAGCCTTTGCGCTTGCCTACCTCGCTGGCCGACCGACGTGGTACGCCTACTTCCTGATCGCCAGCGCCGCTGTCGCTGCGTATGTGTTCGATGGGTCGCGTTTCGCGGTCGCCATGGCTACGGTCGGGAGTATCCTGGTCGTGGCGCTCGGTATGCCGCTGCTGTTGTTTGTCGCCCGACAGACCCCCGGGCTGGTCCTTGAGAAGGCGCTTGATCCGAGTGTCCACCGCGTGCTCTACCTCGGCGTGTACGGCCCGCTGATCGCCGCTGTCGGGAGTCTCCTCTTCGGTGTTCCCTTGGCGTACTTCCTGGCCCGGGGCTTTCCTGGACAGCAGTTCGTCGAGAGCCTGGTGGACCTCCCGCTGGTGGTCCCGCATTCGGTCGCTGGAATCCTGATTCTCTTTGGCTTTGGGTCAGGTGGGGCCTTCCCGCGCATTTCAGTGCTCGGAACAATGCTTGGGATGGTCCTCGCGATGATGTTCGTCGCTGCCCCCTATGCGGTCAACACTACCCGGGAAGCCTTCGAGGCGATTGACGACCGACTCGTGTACGCCTCGCGCATCCACGGCGCCAGCCAGTGGCAGACCTTCCGGCGGGTGACTGCGCCGTTGGCGGTTCGGGGCATGGTAACCGGCGGGGTGCTCGCGTGGGCGCGGGCCGTCTCTGAGTTCGGTGCGGTCGCTGTCGTCGCCTACTCCACGCAGTTCTTCTATCCACCCAAGCTTACTGAGGCACGGATCGCCTTCGATGGGATCGTCCCTTCCATTGAAGGGGCCAGTGCGACGGCCCAGCACGCTCCGGTGTTCGTCTATAACACCTACCTGCAGGGGGGGCTCGAAGAGAGCGGCGCGGTCGCCTTTCTGTTGCTGGCCGTCTCCGCGATAATCTTCCTGATCGTACGGTACCTAACGAGTGACGCAACGACCACCGGAGGGGTCGTCTGATGACGCTGGCCATCGACCTGCAGGCTAGCTTCACCGCTGAGGGCGCCGAGAAGTTCGTTGTCAACGCCGATCTCACCGTCGACAGCGGTGATACTCTTGTAATTCTCGGTCCCAGCGGAAGTGGCAAGTCCCTCCTGCTAGAGACGATCGCTGGGTTTCACCCTCATACCGGAACGGTTGCGCTCGCCGGGACCGACGTGACCGATGCTTCGCCGGAGGATCGGGACTTCGGGTTTGTCTTTCAGGATTACCAGCTATTCCCCCACCTGACGGTCGCAGAGAACGTCGCCTACGGCACACGCTATCACGATCGTGGTCGGTCACCGACAACGCTGCTCTCGGAACTCGGGGTTGAGGATCTCGCCGATCGGTACCCACCGACGCTCTCCGGCGGCGAGAAACAGCGGATCGCCCTCGCCCGGGCGCTCGCTGTTCGGCCACAAGTTATGCTGCTTGACGAGCCGCTTGCCTCGCTTGATGTTCCAACGCGCAAGCGGCTCCGCGGAGACCTTGTGGATATCCTTGCCGACGTAACCGCTGTCTACGTCACCCATAACCGCACGACAGCCCGCGCGATCGCCGACCGCATCGCCGTGATGGATAATGGCACAATTGTCCAGCAGGGGACCCCAACGGAGGTCTTCGAGCATCCGCGCTCGGCGCAGGTCGCCGCCTTTACCGGCGCGAACGTGATTGAGGTCTCCAATGGCCTCCAAGACCACCTCGATAATCTTGCGCCGTCGACTGACCGGGTTGCTGTTCGGCCAGAGGCCATCACAGTTGACCTGGCGACCGGTGAGCTGGCGGCAACTGTCAAACGGGTCGTCCAAGAGGACGCCGTCAGGCGGCTGACGGTGTCACTCGGGCAGACAACACTTGACGCTTATACACACCAGCCGGTCAATCCCGGCGAGACGGTCTGGTTGTCGATTCCGGACAACCGGGTCCACCCACTGTAAGAGAAGATTCTCTTGACGGACGGGCAACTATCGCATTGGGCATTGCGATGGCGCTAGTGCTGGGCTACAAGCCGTTATCATTTATATGCTGGTATCGACGGTAGCGTGGGTTTACTCGAAGGGATTTTGCATCGTGCCGCTACTTCGAGACCGTCGGGAGTAGGCGACCCATCCGATTGCCAGCAGAATCACTGCCCCGAGCAGTCCGAACCCGATCACCGCCCATGGCAGGCCGTTAGCTCCAACGACGAGTGTGCTTGTCCCCGTTCCCAAGTTGGCATCGTCAGCACTGACTGTCCCTGAGACGTTGATCTGTGTGTCGACCGTCGTCTCATCGGGGACCGTGAACGCGTAGGTCACCGCGAGGGTCTGGCCGGCCTCAATAGCCGGTTCATCGTACGTCGCCGTCAGTTCTGTGTTCGTTGCCGACTGATCGTTTGGAAGCCTTGGTTCACCGTCCAGCGTGGCTGACTGTAACTGTACATCCCTGACTGCTGGATCAAACGTCTCGGTGATTCGGAGCGACTCGGAGACGGAGTCGTTGAACGTCGCTTCGACAGTAACGGTGACCGTCTCGTTTGGGGCAGCCGACGCGGGGAGCGACCGATCGGCCGTCTCAACCGGCTGAGCAGCGACGGCGCCCACTCCAGAGAGGGCAAGCACGAGAAATCCAACCGTGAGCCACTGTCGATCAACTGTGAGTCGTGGTGTCATAAACCGTCGGGGTGAATAATATATGGCAATTGAAAAATACCTTCGTGTTCTCCCGAAGAGTCAGGTCGCCGCCATTGTCTGATCCTCACTCCAGATTTCGAAGCGTGCGCCACCCTCGGTATCTTCGGCGAGACCGATCTGCCATCCGTGGGCCGTGACGATCTGCTCAACGATCGCGAGGCCGTAACCGGTGCCGTCGTCGGCGGTAGTGTATCCACGATCGAAGATTGATCCACGATCCTCGGGTGGAATACCAGGCCCATTGTCCTCGACATAAAAGCCGTCGCGGTCATGGAGGTTGTCGACGGTGATCGTTACCTCCGGTCCGACGTGGTCGATGGCATTCTGATAGAGATTCTCGAAAACGCCCTTCAGTCGGGTCGGGTCGGCGAGGATCATTCCTGATGCGGTCACCTCCAGTGTGGCCTCCGGTGCGGAGACGTTGTCCCAGGCTGCCTCCGCTACTGCCCGGAGACTGACGGGCTCACGGCTGTCGACGGTCTCTCCTTCCTGCGCGAGCGAAAGTAGATCGTCGAGCAACTCGGCCATGCGGGCAAGCGCGTCGGTCGCCGCGGCAATCGACTCTGAGCGCGTTGTTTCGTCGTCCGTTTCGGCGGCGATCTCAAGGTTTCCCTGGGCGACGTTGAGCGGGTTCCGAAGGTCATGGGAGACGACACTCGTGAACTCGTCGAGCCGGTCGCGCTCGCGGCGAAGATCCCAGTACTGTTCTTCATCGGTATCAACGCCCACGAGCGTGCCGATGACAGCCGGCTCGCCGTCAAGGGTGATCGCCTGCGCGAGGATTTCGACCTCGTTGAACTGGCCATCGGCCGTGATCACCCGGTATGGCTGTCGAATCGACTCGACGTTGCCGGCCTCGACGTTCCAGAGGTTCTCGACGAAGCGGTCGCGATCCTCGGCGGCCACGAGCGACCGGAAGGGACGATCGACAAGTCGGCTCGCCTCCGCTGGGTACCCGAGTTGCTCGGCGAAGGCGGCGTTATGGTAGAGTAACTCGCCGTGACGCGCGAGATACAGCCCGATGAGATCCTGCTCAACAACGAGTTGGTAGTGCTCTTTGGCCTCCCGGAGCGCCCGCTGGCGGGCCTTGCGCTCGGAGATGTCTCGCAGTACCCCGAGTGATCCGCGAAACTGCTCGCCTTCGTAGGGCAGCACGCTCATGTGGTCCTCGCAGGGAATCGGCTCGCCATCCTTCGGGTAGACATCGAGCTCGAAGGTGATGCTCTCTGGGCCATCGTCCGATAGAATCTCACCGAGCTGGTCTTCGCCCTTCGAGAGGTCGGGCTCACGCTTAATCAGCGATGGATCGCTCCCGAGAATCTCTTCTCGGTCGTACCCGGTCAGCGCCACGAACGCGTCGTTGACATAGACGAACCGCCCCTGATCGTCGAGCACGTATACCGGGTCATTGAGCGCCTCAACCAACGTGTCAAACCGGGAGCGCGCCTCCTGTGCGCGGGCAACATGGATGTCCTCGCGGATGCGTGAGATGAGATACGCGAGGTTCGCCTCGCCGTCCTTCTGGACGTAACTTGAGGCGCCAGCATTGAGCGCCTCGGCGGCGACCGCCTCGCTCCCAGCGTCTGTCAGGAGTACGAACGGAACGAAGGCATTGGGGAAGTGATCGTTGATCGCTTCAAGAAAGGCGATTCCGTCCATCTCCGGTAGGTCGTACTCACTGACGATGCAGTCGATCGCGTCGATCCCCGGCCCGCCTGTGAGACGATCGAGAGCGTCTTCCGGTGTCGATTCGGTCACCACCTCGAACCGCTCGTCGGCCTCCTCCAGGGTCGTCGCGACTCTGGCGGCGAATCCGGCGTCGTTGTCAACGTGGAGGATCCGGACCGAATCGTCCATGCGCCCGCAAGCGGACGGAGCACAATAAGTGACGAGATTGCCGTTCGATGACTGCCACTCCAGCTTATCTAAGGACGTGAACATCTGTCGGATCAATTGAGAGGGAAACGGTCTCGCCGGTTGACAGCTGGTGTCGCCGATCTACATCGACCGTCAGCTCCGTTCCGTCCGACAGGGAGACGACTGCCTGCAGTCGCTGGCCGGTATAAAATACGGTCTGCACCTCGCCCTCAAGATCACCTTCGCCGACGACGATGTCGTCGGGCCGGATAGCGATTACAACTTCTCCACGATCGGGAAGGCCCGGGAGCTCGAAACTGGCGAAGCCGGCGTTAAGTCGTCCGTCGTGGATGGCCACTTCGAGCAGGTTCGAAGTCCCGACAAAGTTCGCGACGAACCGATTCGTCGGTTGTTCGTAGACCGCAGCCGGCGGGCCGACCTGCTCGATAACCCCGCTGTTCATTACCGCGATACGATCGCACATCGACATCGCCTGCTCTTGGTCGTGAGTCACGTAGACCGTCGTGACCCCGAGGTCTTCCAAGAGCTCACTGAGTTCGACCCGTAGTGTCTGCTTGAGATTTGCGTCGAGCCCCGTCATCGGTTCGTCGAGCAGGAGCACACGTGGCTCGATCGCTAGCGCTCGGGCGAGCCCGACACGTTGTTTCTGTCCACCGGAGAGTGTCTGTGGGGCCCGGTCGGCGAGGTTCTCGATGTCGAGAAGCGCAAGCATCTGTCGGGCCCGCTCGCGCCGTTGGTGCCGATTGACCCCGTGCATCTTGGGCCCGAAGGTGACGTTTTCGAGCACCGTCATGTTGTCAAAGAGCGCGTACGACTGGAAGACTAGCCCGACGTTCCGGTTCTCAGGCGGAACGTGAGTTATCGGCTCGTCATCGAAGGTGATCTGACCCTCGGTCGGGGTTTCGAAGCCGGCCAGCAGCCGCAGGAGCGTCGTCTTACCACACCCGGACGGCCCGACGACACCGAGAATCTCTCCATCGTTGATGTTGAGAGAAACGGTGTCGACGGCGGTCGTCGTCTCAAAGCGTTTGGTCACGTCGGTGAGTCGAACGTTTGTCATTGTTCACAATCGTCTAAATCGTCCGCGAGCACCGATCAGTTGCAGTACGATCGTCACGAGGGCGATCAGGACGAAGAAGACCGATACCGCCGCGGCGGCGTTCAGGAACGATGCGTTCGTGATGTTGTTGTACAGGAAAATCGCTAGTGGCGGCGTCCCTCGCGAGTATACGATGTACGAGAAATTGAACTCGGCGGCCGCGAGCGTCCAGGAGATGATCGAACCGGCGATGATACCGGTCTTCGCATTCGGGACGATAACTGTCAGGAATGTGCGCGGCCACGAGGCGCCGAGTGACCGGGCGCTTTCCTCAATCCGCTGGAGGTCCATCGACTGGAAACTCGACTGCACGGCCATGACCATGTATGGTGCCTTCAGCAGTGAGTAGCCGACGACGAGGGCGATCCCCGACGCCGAGAGGTCGGGATAGGTCCGAAGAAAGGCGACACCGAGGATAATCCCCGGGGCTAGCGGCATGATCGCGAGCACGTTGACCCAGTCGCGCCCCCGGAAGTCGTATCTGGCAACCGCGTACGCAATGGGGACACCGACAATCAGGTTGATGATAACCCCAGCAAACGCAAGCAGGGCACTGTAGGCAAGCGAGGCACCGACGGCGACGTCGGCGCCGATCCCGGTCCCCACAAGCACGTCGCGCCAGTGCTCGACGGTGATGAAACCGCTCGGCAGCGGACCGCTCCAGGTATCTGCGAAGGAGCTCACGACGGTCAACGCTACCGGGAGTGCGAGAAACACGAGCGTTACAACTAGGACCATCGTAACGATACTGCGTCCATATCGTGCCGACAGACTCCGTTTGTGGGCCATCAGATCGTCACCTCCGCGGACGTATACCGGAGTGCGAGGAAGGTGAACCCGAAGACGAATACGAACCATACCGTGGCCATCGCCGAGGCCTGCGCGATCTGGAAGCCGTTCGCGAGTTCGCGTTCGATCTGAAGTGTCCATACGAGCAGACTCTTCAGAATGAGGATTGTCCCGAAGATCGCCAGCCCCGTTCGGAAGACCAGCACGAACGCTCCGATGAGTCCTGGCTTAATCTGTGGTAGTGTAACATGAAGAAAGGTCTCAAGCGGCGTCGCACCCAGCGATCGGGCGGCCTCTTCGGCGGCGGTGTTGACCTCGGTGTATGTGCCTCTGAGCAACAACAGTGCCCGCGGGATCATCGAGTACAAATAGGCGAAGAATAGTCCGACGACCGTCGTCGATGTCGCCAACTCGATCGGCGAACGCCCGGCGAAGGCTGCCAAGAGGTTCGTCACGATGCCGGTGTTCCCCAAGAGGACGATGATCATGAACGCAGCGACGATCCCGGGCAGGCTGTTCGGAAACGACAGCACCGTCAGAATGATCGTCTTGCCGGGTAGCGTGTACTTCTCGAGAGCGTGGGCGACGGGTACGGCGATGCCGACAGCTGCTACCGTTGTCACGGCGGCAAACCAGAGCGTGTTGATCGCGATCTGTCGGTAGTACGGATCGACGATCAGCTGCCGATAGTACTCAAGTGTGAACCCTTCGGTTCGAATCCGAGCCTCCGAGACGCTGATTCGGACCATCTCTGCGAGAGGGAATATCCCCGAGAAGACCAGAAGAACCAGAAACGGCAGACTCAATCCGATGATTCGGCGACGCTCGCGCTGCCGTTCTGTCTCCGGAAATGCAACGGTTCGTACCGGTTCGATGATCCGACCGACTCCTCGCGATGTGCTGTCCGCGTCGGTGGCCATCGCTGGTTATAGACCGGCTCCACGGGTTATTTCCTGAATAATGCCCTCCTGCTTGTCGATGAGTTCGTTCTGGTTGACCGTGAACTCCGTCGCCTCGTACCGGCTCTGGTCTGGAAACTCGTCGGGCATTTCCAGTTCTGAGGCGCGGATCGGACGGACATACGCATCGAGAAAGTGTTGTTGTCCCTCTAGAGAGAGCACGTAGTCCATGAACAGCTTCGCCGCTCCGGGATTTGGTGCGTTCGCCAACAGCGAATAGCCATAGAGGGCGTTGAACGCTCCTTTGTTGCCGCCTTCTCCCTCAAGTAGCGCTACCCCGACATCCTCCTCGTCGAACTCGTCGTTGTTGTACTTGAGGTCGAGTCCTGAGTAGTCGTACCGGATGAACGAGGCGTACTCGCCGCGGCTGAACTGTGCCAGGAAGTTATCGGTGAACTCGGCCCCGCCTTCCTGGATCTGATTGTAGTAGTCGATGACGGGCTGGACATCATCAAGAGAACCGCCACGAGCGTTGTTGATCGACAGTGCTGCCGCGAGCCCGACGGCCGCCTGCGGGGTCTGTAACGCGAGATCTTTCATGATGTCGGGATGTAGCAGATCCTCCCAGGTCTCTGGTTCGTTGAGTCCTCGCTCAGCGTAGATATCCTTCCGGTAGGTCAGTGCAGTCGTTACCTTCCGCGTACCAGTGGCATGCCCGTCCGCGGTCTTGGCGGTCTCGGGCACTTTGTCCCAGTTCGCGGGTTTGTAGGCCTGTGTTAGCCCGTCCTTCTGTGCCTGGATGGCGTAGGTGTATCCGCCGTTGAACCCTGAGTGAGTTGGACTCTGAGCGTGCGATCTGGCGTCCTGGAGGGCCTCACCGGAGGAACGGTCGTCGTCGTTCAGGGCAACGTCGTACCTGTCCTCAAAGGCTGCCATCACTGACGGCCAGTTCATCCACCCGGATTGCACGCAATAAAAGTATAGTTTGTCGGGGAACGCGCTCGCACTGACGGTGTCGGCGTACTCGCCGTACCCGACGTCGTAGGTCTGACCGTCGGTGTCGCTGTTTGCGGAGTTGCCGGTGCAACCGGCGGTGCCTGCAGCGAGCGATCCGACGGTACCGGCCAGCACGGCCCGTCGGGTCAAGGTGTGATCGCCCATCACCTGGTAAGGACTGCGACCATCTCATAAAGATTGTGAATCTAATATAAATATTATATTATATCTGGATGTACGGGTATTAAGCGGTATGTATGCGTGGCCATCGGGTTGCGGAGTCGGAACTATGTTTATGATGATATTTCAGCTCTGTAGACACCGATCAATGTCGGCTGGCGACTTCATCTCAAGGACGTTGATCGGCGCTTGA
>CAZFMU010000057.1:0-10096 GCA_964520165.1 uncultured Salinarchaeum sp.
CTCGTTTCGAGTCGTTCGGCGCTACGGCCTGTCGTCAGGAGCGGTCGGCGAAGACGAACTCGCTTGAACTGCCGAGTGGATCGCTCACCGTCTTTGTCCGGAGGTTCTCGAAGCCGGCAGCGGCGAGTTGCTTGAGTGTCTGTTCCCGCCCCGGCGCCGAGAAGAACATCGATCCGCCCATCCATCCGCGACGGACGGTCTCGAATTGCCCGGCCGGGAGTGTCATCAACAGTGTCCCACCGGCGGTAAGAACGCGGGCGAACTCCCGGTAGACCGCCGGCTGGTCTTCTCGCGGGACGTGAAAGACGGCGTGGTAGGCGGTCATCGCGTCGGCGATTCCGTCGTCAAACGGCAGCGCCCGCATCTCCGCTTGGAGCACCCGCGCGGCTGGAACGGTTTCGCGGGCCAGTTTGAGCCCCTCCCGAGAGAAGTCGACACCAACACTCCCAGCTGGGAGGTTCGCGAGTGTTCGCGCCCCGTCTCCACAGCCGATGTCGACGACCAGCGGATCCGGGGGACATACTTCGAGGAGCTCCTCGATTAACGCCGCGTCCGAGCCGTCGGGATCGCGCCTGTCGGCGTATGTCGCCGCAACCTCGTCCCACGCCTGTCGAATCTCGTCGGTGTCCATGTACCGTTATGGAGCTCAAGCGGCATGAGAACTCGCCTGTCTGGTGGCTGTCTGTGGCACTGGTCGACGCCATCGTTTCTCCAAACAGCGTCGGGCTGTTCCTCTGTTTGTGGATGATCCCCCCAATCGGATCGACACAACTCGCTATAGGATCGATCAAGCCTCCTGCAGGCGCTCGCGAAAGGCCCTTGCAGCGGCCGGAAGCACGGTCAGCCGTTCTCGGAGACAGACGTATTCGAGGTACTCACCCCGCATTGATGTCACTCCATCAACCCCGTCTTCGATGAGTATCTCAAGCGACCCGTCGGCGTACGTGATTGAGCGGACCGTCTCCGCCAGTCGATTGCGTGCCATCGACGGTCCAGAAATCGCGTCTGCGGCCGTCTGTGCGGCCTCGATTGCTGCCTCACGCTCGGCTTGGACCGTCGTCTCGTTGATCTCCGGGGGCAACTCCTCAGCGACCCGCTGTCGGACTCGCTTGAACGCCCGATACTCCTGTTCGACCCGTAGGGCTGCCGTGAGCCCATCAGCAAGGGGCATCGGTGTTGTCGTGGCGGCCTCTGCAAGGTCGTCACGAGCACGATAGACCGGATCGACGGACTCGTAGAGTACCTCCCAGCGAATGCTGTTCTCGTCGATATCCTGATCGATGAGCTGCTGGACCCAGTCGTCGTCCTCCCGAGTCGGTAGGTCGACAGCATCGATCCGCTGGCGCGTCGCCGAGATAGCCGTCTCACACAGCGGTTGGAGGGCCGTAGCAGCAGGTCGATCGTCGGCGTACCGTCTCAGTAGATGACTCCAGACGTCGGTGGCTGCCTGTGCGGACTCAAGCGTTGCGGCGGCCTCTCCGAGATCAACGACCGTTGAGTCCGGGCGAAGTTCCCAGTTAGCCAGTCGACGCTCGGCGTTGTCAAGGGCGTGTTCAGCGGTCGTATACAGTGCTAACGCCCGGTACAGTTCGGGCCCATCTGTTGGCCCCATGTAGGAGACGCTCTGACGGGCGTCACGGACAGTCGGCTCGACGGCGGTATGTTCGCTCCGTAGACTCTCAGAGAGCTCGGCGAGTGCGTTCTGTCGATACCGTTCGACGGCCTCGTACATTGTCGCCGCCTGCCGGGCATCGGCTCGCGCGTCGACGGTGTCAACAAAAGCATGATATCGCCGCTCGCCGCCGACCGATGCGGTATCGATATGCTCGCGCGCCCGACTGCGGTGATCGTCGATGTGTTCGCGAACGACCCCGTTGGGGACGTCACTCTGGGCGATCGACACCGGCAGTTCGTTGAGCAGTGTCGTTGTCCGGGTGCGTGCGTCTCGATACGGCTCTTCTGCAGGAATGATCGGTGCCGACGGCTGGACCTCCGGAACTGGCTCTGCGAGGATGTTCGGGATGGCCGACAGTTCGACCGTACTGTCCGCTCTCTTGCCCTGATCCTGTGTACATCCCGCGAGCATGCCGGTCAGCGCTGCTCCCGTCGCGAGCACCGTTCGCCGGCTGTGCGTGTGGGTCATGTCTGGTCCTCGCCTCCTTCAGCCGGACAGCCGCGACGCTCGCTGCTTGCGCGGCTCGATGGGGGTTCCTCGTAGACGTGTTGAACCCGGATCAATGTCGCCACCACTACCTTCGTATCGGCTGCACACCGCGCGGTTGGCGGCCGGAGTTGCTGGCAGTACCAGCTCCGGAACCGGTCTTCCGTAGCGTCTACCGCTAGTAGGCGTCGTTCATAACAGTCCTCGATGGTCCGCTGTTCGATGACGATTGAGGCGCTGGTGAAGTCTGTCTCCGTGAGAAACGCTCGTACCGGCGTTGGATTCGCCAGGTCAATCGTGAGTGCCTCGGCGTCGGCCTCGTTCAATACGAACTGTATGTCGTGGTGATCAACTGTACCGGGATCGGTGTAGACGATCATATCGGAGCCAGGGCCCCGCCGTGAAAGCGACTCAAACGGGGTTGACGCCGACGGGAGTCGCCCGCGCATGCCGGTTGAACTCTCTCCGGTCGCGTGACTCCCCGACTCAGCGCCAATGCAGCCGGCAACTCCGCCCGCAAGAAGCGCTCCAGCGACGCGCAACGCGTTGCGTCGCGTCCGATCGACCATGTCCGCAGTCGACTGTCGGGACTAAAAGACGCTCTGGACGCACAAACGTGCGTTTGAGCCTTCAGATATGGGTTGCAATCAGCGCGGCAAAGACCGCGAGAAGCGCTACCGCATTGAGCCGAACGCTTTGATCGTGATACCGATCAAATGCCTCATCGCCGGCGGCCTCCATCTTCGGGATGAGTCGATAGCGTGCATACCCAGCGGTGAGTATCGCCAGTACTGTTGCCCCGGCGGCACCCCCGGCTGGGACGATCCGCTGTGTAAGAACACCGCGGGCGACGATGCCCACCAGTGCAACGAGCCCGAGCCCGATCCCCAGCGTGTAGTACCTCGGGAAAATCGCATTCACAACCGACCCGGCGTCGTCGCTGCCGAGGACCGCGAATGTTGTCGGGGCCCCGACGAAGGAGAAAAAGATCATCGCACCGAACCAGGTCCCAAGCGCAAGGTCAGCAACGAACTGCAGCCCGGTGGTGAGAGTACTCATGTCTGTTTGTTCACTTGCCACCCATTCAATGTGCTGCTCAGCCGGTCGGAAGCGCGACGAACAGCGACAGGATCCCCAGCGGCACGACGAACAACAACGCATACCAGAGACCACCGACGGCTAACAGCAGCCACGTCCCGACCCCATACCCGGTCGGATCCCAGTCGATCCCGGCGCGAGGGAGTCCAACGACCCCGACGACTGGGGCCCCACCGACGTATCCAACGCCGATCACAGAGAGTACCTGCAAGAGCGTATTCGCGAATACCGCCCCGTCCTCAATGCCTGTTTCGGCGGCTACCCCGATCAGGGCGGCCAGAAACGGCACCGCCGCAACACCCATCGTCAGCAGGTAGGCGGGAAGCCAGGCGTTTGTTGGTGGAAGAGTCTTGAAGAGCGAGCGCAGTCGCTTCGCGAGCAACAGCGGTGCCCATAACAGGACCGGATACACCCAGACGTACAGGATGGTCCCGACCACCGAGACAAGTGTTTCGGACGACATACGCGGTGGATCTTAGAGTTCTGCGGATTCAAGCCGGTCGGCGTACTCCTCCATCGCGACGAAGTCAATCATCACCCAGTATCGGCTCCCCTCGTACTCAACGAGCCATTCACCCTGACGATCCTCGACAACAATGGCGGGCTCGGCAACCAGGCGGTCGGCAAGGCGTTCAAACGCATCGGTGCTGTCGCTTCCGGAGCCGTGGTAGTACTCTCCCTCGTCGCGGACTGACTCGAGGAACGACCGCTCGGTCTCCCCGAGTCCACCGAGCCTGACCGTCTGCGACGTGAGTGTCCGTCCGAAGGTGGCGAGCGTCGACGCCTCCTTAGTGGCCGTATACCGGAAGACCTGCCGCCGGACCGTAGTTGACGAAACGGCTACGGTCGTCGTGTAGCCGTTGACACCGATGGCATCGTACTGGGGCTCGGGCACGAGCACCGAGGCGTTCCGATCGGCCGGTGGGTACCACCGCTGGCGTTCGAACTCGGGGGGGTCAAGCGTCTCATCGTCCTCTTGCTGGGCCTCCTTGTACTGCGCGACGTACTCGGGGAGCGGTCCGATCGCCTCCCGGTCGACTGTCGGGAGATCGCCGTAGTCAATCTCCGGTGTCGGGCCGTCCGCTTCGACGTCAAGTGTGAGGACGTACTCTGTCCGCTGTGTCTGCCGGTCAATTGCGGACCACGTCAGCGTGTAGACGGTATCGTTGTGTACAACCGGTCGCGACGGTGTGTACGGTGGGTCGGCCTCCTCACCGTCGGCAGCGCGAGTCGTCCCTCCGTTAATCGCATCGGCCACAAGTGTTGTCGGATACTGCTCGGGCTGGAGGGTCGCACGCTCGGCAATCGCTTGTGCCGTCGGCACGCCCTCAATCGCCATCACCGCGTCCGGATCGGCGCACCCGGCAAGTGTCCCGACCCCACCGACAGCCCCGGTGGCGAGTACCTGCCGTCTGGACAGTTGCATACAGATGACTTCTAGCCAGTCGGCATAATCCTGAGGCGTCGTCTCATTGCTGGCAACGCCGCTCATTGACTGTGACGGCCGTCACAGTACCCCAAAGGTTCAGAAGCGTCCTCAGTTGATGTCGGTTATGACTGCTCAAATCGACAGTGGCACGTTCCTATACGCCGTCGGAATCGCGTTTGTTCTCGGTGCGCTCATCGTCTTCGCGCGAGACGTGCTGTTCGGCCTGTCGATCACGGTGAAGGCGGTACTTCTGTTCGCGCTCGTTGTTGTTCTGTTCACCAGTGGACTAGCAATCACCGGGGATCTGCTGGATGTCGTGGCGTTCACACTCGCCGCTTTAGCCTACACGGTGTTGATCGGGTACCTTCTTAGCGTGTTCGCGGTGTCCCCGGCCGGGCTCTTCGGGCTGCTGGCGATGTCGGGTCTCGGGTTTGTCCTGTTTGGATACCTCCATCGTGAACGGGCGCTCTCGGTATCGACGCGGACGGCCGGCCTCGTCCTCGGGGTATGTCTGATGATAAGTGCCGGCCTGGTTGGCATGGATGTCACCGGAAGTGAGGTGGCCTATACCACCACACTGAATGAGACCCCATCGATCACAATCGCAGACGGATCGGCCGATCCCCCGGAGGGGCCTCGCACGGTCACGACGACAGTTGGTACGGTGACGGCGACCAATGACTTTGTCTTCACCCGGCAACTTGACCTCCCCCGGATCGACGGCTGTGTCGTCGGGAGTGAGGCGGTCCGTAATGTCCACGTTGACTATCGGACGCCGCGATACGAGCGACCGAATACGATCGCCGGCGGCGATAGCCAGACATTCGCGCTTGAGGCAACTCTCCGGGTTGCTCCCAATGCGAGTGCCCCTCGGACGATCACGGTTGACCGCGGGGCGGACTGCGCAGACAGCCGGGACGAGCCGACGCTTTTGGTCGCCGTCGGCCAGGACAACTGATCACCTCGGTCCGCCCGGATCACTCGGTCCCGTCAGGATTGCCTGACGTTCACGATGAGTCGAATCTTAATACGTATATTCGACAGGTATGACCGTTGTCTTGGATGCAATTCTGTGATGAGTGTGGCTCGTTGATGCACACGGAGGGCGATACGTGGGTGTGTCGCTCCTGCGAGCATGAAGCGCCACGTGACTTGCAAACAGAAGCGGCGATGGCAATCCAGGATGGACAGCAGGACCATGGAAGACCAGCTGTAGCCGATGTGACCCAGGACTCAACCGAGACAGTGCGGGAGTCCTGTCCAACAGCTGACTGTGATAGTGATCGGGCCTACTATGAGATGATGCCGAAACCGGGCGGCTCCTATGAGGTTCGGCTATTCACCTGCGTTGAGTGTGGTCACAAGTGGCGCGAATCCTGATCGTGCGTCTCGTCGCTCCTCGGTTCAAGTAGGCTGAACAGTCAGACCCGGACCGTAGCGAAAAGAACGACCAGTCGGCAGGCGGCCGTCCCCGCGAGCGTCTTTGTGCCGCGTTAGGATTGTGACCCGTGTGGCGGGGCGTAGAAGACCACCATCACGAGCTCGTCCTCAAAGTCGGTGAACTGGTGTTCGGTCCCCGGTTCGACGTAAATGAGATCGCCCTCCTCGACCGACTGATAGTCGCCTTCGATGTTGATGCTCCCGCTCCCGGAGACGACGTAGTATACCTCGTCCTCGCCGTGTGAGTGCATCGGGTCCTCGGCTCCCGGCTCGAAGCTATAGACATCGACGCTCATCGCGGCCGTCCGCAACGCCTCCATGCTGGGTTCGTCGGCTTCGTTGAGCTGCTCTACAAGGTCATCGACTTGCATCGATTCCATACCTGAATTTTGTCCGACAGTCATATAATCGTTTTGTGAGAATTGCCGGCACGGTTCGCCAGTCTCTGTTGCTCCCAGTATGCTGGCGTGCTGATACATTGGCGATAGAGTCCGATCCACACACCTTTGTTCGGCGATCCTCTATAGCGGGTATGTCCTCGGGCGCAGGATTATCGTGGACGAGTGAGATGGCCGCAGACGAGCTGGGACTCGGGTGTCAGGCGTGTGAGCAGGCGTTACGTTCCGGCGGCCCGTCGGATCGATCGGTGCTCTTACTCGACACGCTGCGCGTGCCGCTCGTCGGGTGTGCAGAGCACCGTGATCACTTCGCCTCGGTCTGTGGCCTGACGACTACCGCCGAACACGAACTGCTTCAGCACCGACCGGCGGGCGGACTTGGATGTCCAAGCTGTCAACTTGCAATGACCCGACCGACCCACCCCGTGGTCCCGGTCGGAGATGGGGCTGTCGGTGTCCTCGGGTGTCAGGATCACCAGACGGCCGCTATTGATCGGTATCAGGATGGGCTTGCGATGGCTGAACACCTCTCGGCGTCGCTACCTTCGGCGTGAGTGTGACTACGATGGCGATCGCCGTCCGGTTGTCCCACCGCGGCGTTCCGGCTGTCCACGGTGTTCACGTGCGACTTCCTCAAGCAGCGTGAGTCGCTTTGTGTCGGACGATTCAAGCAGTGTTTCGAGCGCGGCGGCACAGGCTTCTCGCACCCGGTCACTTGACGTATACGCGTGGGTGATGTACGCGCCGAAGCACACGAGGATCTGTTCGGCGATCCGCTGTCGCTCCGTGGCTGGATAGTCGACAGCGGCATGCTCGGCAACGAGCGTATCGAGTCGCGTCAGCGTTTCCTCGCGCAGTTCCATGAACTCCGGTTCCGACAACTTCGACAGTGGCTTGTTCGGTCCAACACCGAGCGTGGCGTACCGTCCGTCGCTCGTTGACGACCCGGCGAACGCGACGGTCGTTACGCGAAATAGATCAAGCGGTGCCCCCGGCCGTCCGTCGAGTGACACCGTCCGATAGAATTCAAACAGATCCTCTGACATGTTCTATATAGAAGCGCGTACGGATACATAATAGTGTCGACCGTTATTACATCTCGTTGTTGATACCCTCCTCACCGGATCTGGTATGGTGGCCCTTTTGTGGACCAACGCGAGTGGGCGCTGACCAACACAGCGCGAGCAGACGCTCTCCATTTCAGGCGGTAGAGGGGCTCTCTACGCCGAATCCTCTCCTATGGGTCATGGCGCCATGGTCAGGGCTCAGTAACACGCTGCAGTCGTCCTTCCGGATAGGAGTATGTGGCCTGGCGTATCCCCCACTGTCGGCAGAACGCCGCCAGACGGTCCCCCAGTTCCGTTGGCGCCCACTCTCGCCACGGAGAGACGTAGCTGTCGAGATAGCTAATGTACGCTGTTTCGACAACACGCTCGTCAGCGGGATATGAGGGGTTGAGCTCGGCGATTGTCGTCCCATCGACGGTAACCGTCGCCGCCGTGCCGACGTCCGGATCGAGGACAATCATCTCGTCCGGCGTCTCCTCCGGATCAACGGGATCCGCATCGACAACGCGGTCGCCGGCGTCAAACTCCGGCTGGTCAAACGCGTCGAGCGTGCGCTGGCTCATCGTCGTGAGTACGGTTCTCATCGAATAAAACGCTACGGGCGATCAGCCATCGCTTCTCCTGACTCAATCACAGATGCCGCCAGCATGGTCTCACAAGCGGAGATTGATCGTCTCCGGCTTGATACAATCAGACGGGGCGGATGCCTTCGAGACGGCGAGATCGCGTTCTGGCGATCACACTTGCGACTCTGACAGGCGAGTTGAATGATGTCATTCTCGAACTCACGGCTAACGCCGCCGAAAACGCCCAGCGGCGGTGTGAACGCGCAAAGACCCTTGAGACCGAACCTGACCGCATGCGGACTGTCGTCGGCCAACCCGCCTATCTGCCGACCCTGTTGTATATCTCATCTGGACACCGTCGACAGCACCTATTCTCAATCAATGGTCGGGCAGCTTGACGCCGGCCGAGACCGCATCACCGACCCCGAGCGGTCGCTCAACTCAAAAAAGAGCCCCACCGCAAGCACACGTACAACCGGGCGACCGACATAGCGGACGAGCCCTTCGGGACCCCGATTCCGCTGCGTGAGCGCCAGAACAAAGCCCATGACGCCCGAAGTATACCTGTCGTGTTGTTTCCGACCCACCTCCTCGTGGCTGCCCTTCTCGGTCGGCAGCCCCGTCTCCCGTCGGTGTGGATCGTCGCAGGGGCGGCGCTGCCCGACCTCATGGACAAGCCACTGGCGATGGTTGGCGTGATCGAGGTCTATCAGTCGATCGGCCATAGTCTGTTGTTCGGAGCTATTATTCTCCCGCTAGCGCTCCGTGGTCCTGCTGGCAGAGCTGTGGCTGTCGGATGGGGATCACATCTCATACTCGATGCACTCCACCTCGTGCTCAACGGCCGTCCCGGACACGTGCGTTTTCTGGGCTGGCCGCTAACGGTTCCGACGGACCCACTCGGGCTTCCACCGGTCGCATTCGCTATCCAGTACCTTGGAACGCCGTCGTTTGTCGTTGAGGTCATCCTGTGGCTGGGGGCTGCTGGGCTCGCCTACCGGCGACTGCGACATCGCGGTGCCCGATCATCAGATGCGTCGTCGAAGCTCTGAGCGGATCGCTGCCGGGAGATCAAGCGCAGCAAGCAAGGCGTCACGTCGCTCGCTGTCCCCGTGTCCGCCGAGATAGCCGTTGAGTCGGGCGGCGGCCGTCGAGTCAAGCAGGTGCTCGCCGTAGCGTTCGACAATCGCATCGCCGACAACCGGTGTCGACCGTAGCTCGTATTTTTGATGGTACGCTTCGGCCCGATGGAACGTCTCAAGCGGTTCGATGGTTGTCTCAACCGATCCCTGATCCTGATCGGCGCATGCCGCGCGACTGCGTTCGGCGGCAGCGCGCTGTGTCTCGCCGTCAACGAGGATTACCGACCGATACTGTCGTTTTGGTGCCGGAGTTCGTGGCCGGTGTCCCGCCCAGAACACCGCTAGTAGGTCCGCGTACGTGAGGATCGATGGATCATACTCGACTTGCACAACCTCCGTGTGATCACCGAGAGCGTGGTAGGTTGGCTCCGGTGTGGTACCACCGGCGTAGCCGACTCGTGTGCGGACGACCCCTTCTGTCGCCCCGAATCGGGCCTCCGGGCCCCAGAAACACCCCATCCCGAAGGTTGCTGTCTGGGTCTCCTCCGGCGGTAGCGCTTCGCGGTCAATCCGCAGGCTGGTCACCCCGGACCGTGATTGGTTGGTCACACTGACTGTGGGGGCGCGAGCTGCTTGCGTGCTTCGCCGCAGTGTTAATATATACCACTATATTGCTCTACCTGGACAGATATAGTGATCCGTATCATTTTATAGGCTCCAGACAATGAGCTAAATGTGAGTGATCGCAATGCCCGAGCAAACACTCGACTCCGCGATTGAGCATAGCGACGCCGACCAACAGCACCCGGTCGCCTGTCCCTTCTGCGGCCACGACGCCATCTTCGATGAGAAGGG
>CAZFMU010000058.1:0-10072 GCA_964520165.1 uncultured Salinarchaeum sp.
CCAATGAAATGAACTACGGGTTCAGCGAGACGTGTCTCGCACACGAAACCGGGCCTCGACACCCTGAAAATCCCGATCGGCTCCGGGCGATCAAGGAGGGTCTCAAGCGTCGTCACGGTGTTTCGTACGTTGAGGCCGATCCGGTTGACGACGCCACGCTTACCGCCGTCCACGAACCCGAGTATATCGAGGACATCAAGGCCTTCTGTGCGAATGGAGGCGGAAAGTGGGACCCCGATACGATCGCCGTCGAAAAGACCTGGGAGGCGGCGCGGGCAAGCGCCGGACTCGCACAGTGGGCGGCCACGGAGGCTCTCGACGGGGCGCGAGGGCGTCAGACCCCGTTCTCGCTTGGCCGTCCGCCCGGTCACCATGCTATCACGGACGACGCCATGGGATTCTGCTTTGTGAACAACGTCGCGGTTGCCGCACAGACGGCACTCGATGACGGGGCCGATCGTGTCGCAATCGTTGACTTTGATGTCCATCACGGCAACGGAACGGAAGAGATCTTCTACGACCGTCCGGAGGTGTTCTTTGCCTCGGTCCACGAGGCCGGGATCTATCCGGGGTCCGGCGATCTGACCGACACTGGCACCGGCGCCGGCGAGGGCCGAACACTCAACATCCCGCTCCCGAAGGGCGCTGGAGACGCCGCCTACCAGCAGACCATCGAGCGACTAATCATTCCCGGGATTCAGGCGGTTGACCCGGATGTCCTACTTATCAGTGCCGGCTTCGATGCCCACGAGTACGACCCTATCTCACGCATGACCGTCAGTAGCGAGGGATACGGCGCCATCGTCGCAAAACTACAACGCCTCGCAACGGAGCTTGACATCGGCCTTGGGGTGATTCTTGAGGGTGGCTATGATCTTGAGGTACTGGCCAGCGCAATCGGAACCGTCCACGAGGTCTTTGATGGCTACGAGCCGGCAGCGACCACCGATGATCCCGACGACGAGATCAAAGAGCGCATCGCGAGGGTCGCCGACACCCATCCGCTGCTGACGGACGAAACGTGAGTCGGCCGATCAGATCGACGGGTCGAAGTGCTTAGCGAGGGCGGTCTCGAAGCGCGGGAGTAACGAAACGATGGACTCACCGGTGAGGATCGTTCGCTCCTCCTCAAGTGCCGTCGAAATCGCCGCCCCGTGCTTGACCTCAAGGAGCTGGTCGCTCTCAAGCCACGCGACGGCCGAGCGGATATCACGTGGACGTTCAACGACGTATCGATCGTCGTCCAGAAACGGTCCGTAGACATCCGGATCATCGGCATACTTCTCGAAGAACGTCTCAGCGTGGTTCGGAACGTGAACGGGCGGGCCGGCGTGTCGTTCGACCGCCGGTCGCTCGGCGACCGACAGTTCAACAAAAATGAGTCCCTCATCGTTGATGGCCGCCGTCGTCGCTCGGAGGGGATCGAATCCCTGGCGATCGAGACCATCAACAACCCCTTGTCGCGAGGTGCGCAGCTGTGGATAGAGGTCGTCCTCAATCAACTCCGGGAGTGGAAACACAAGTGCAACAGGTGTGGTGTCGCGCCGCTCAAGATGCTCACGAAGAGCCGATGGCGTAATCGACGGGGAAACGGGCTCCTCAAAGAACGACATGTCCGGGACTGCGAGAAACTGCCGGGCGTAGTGTTGGAACCGGGCGAGACTCTCCGCTGAAAGGACGGCGGCAACGTTACGATTGGGATCGGTTGGGTCGATTACGACCAGCGGGTCATCGAAGCTGGACTGGCCGTGATCGGCCGGATCAAGGCGCACCGGTGGCTGCCAGCTGGCCGCCGCCTCCAGGAGCGCCCGCGCGCCACCGTATTCTAAGACGAGTAACTCAACGAGGTAGCCACTGAACCCCCGGGTCCGTAGGTCGCTGCCATAGACGCCGACCCCTGAACAGAATCCCTTGATCAGCCGGACCCCAGCTGCAAGGGAGGGATCAAGCCGCTCGGTGAGGTACTCGTCGTGAAACGGGGTCCGATCAACAGCCGACCGAATCTCCGATGCAGCAGGCACGTCATAGCACGGGACAATGTCCACGTCAAATCCACGGAAGGTACCGGTCACGTAGGGGTGTTCCGCATACTCCTCGCGACCCTCAGGGAGGACTGCGTGGCCAACCGCCAGGCCGTGTTGGCGGAGTGCATCACGATCCAGCGTTGGGGAGAATCGGACAAACAGATCGATATCGCGGTCGCCCGCTACCCACGTGTTGCGGGCTGAGGATCCGACGTGGACGACATCGGCCGTGACATCGCGACGCTCAAGGACCGCCTCGGCGCGGGTAACCAGCGTGTCGGTGACCGCTTCGAGCTCGGCGCGCTCGGCTGGTGCCGGGTCAACCAGCTCGCGGGCCCGGTCAAGTACCGCCGCCACGTCGTCAGTCATTACCGACGATTCCGCGCCGTCGACGGAAAACATGTCGGTGCGCCGCCAGCGAGAAAGCGAAACCCTAATCAAAACACTCCGGCCAATTATTCGGTGCAGGCCGCCATAGCTCAGTTGGTAGAGCACCACGCTGTTAACGTGGTTGTCCCAGGTTCGAGTCCTGGTGGCGGCGCTACGACGGATCGATTTCAACCGGCGATTCTTCTTCGTGTGGCTCGGTGGCCCCACAGAGGTCATCAAGGACCTTTGACTGCGCCGCCGCGAGGTGCTCTGCGAACGTCGAAGGACAGATGTCGAGGCGGTCGGCCACCTCAGTCGCGTTGGCCTGCCGTGGATACTCGAAGTATCCCATCGCGTGTGCCGTCCTGAGGACCTCACGCTGGCGATCGGTGAGTTGACCGCGGTCAACCGGAACCAACTCCGGACCACCGGAGCGGGCAGCGTCTTCCCGGGCGATCGTTCGGATCGACACGTCCTCAAAAGCGTCACGTAGCTCCGAAAGGAGCGTGCTAAAGTCTGCCCCATCAACGAGGTGGAGGGTGACGATGAGCTGTCCATCGCCGACGCGTACGTCGGAGATCGGATGACCGTGTTCCTCGATAAACTGACAGGGGCAGTCGGCCTCGTCACGAACAAACTCGTAGATGCCCTCGTCGTCGTACTCAAACACCGGGTGGACTGAGTCGGGAAGCGTGTCAACCGGCCCGGAGAGCGCGAACTGCTCAACGACATCCGACTCTCCCGCCCCCCAGGTGACCCGATCGGCGGCGGCTCCAGTCTCCGCGGTCAGTTCGGCGACCGGACACGGGTCTGCTGGTTCGATCGTTAGCTCGACACGAACGCCTCCCATAGATGGTGTATAGCCGGCCCCAACATGAAGGGTTCGGGGTTCCAGCAAAACAGCCCCGACATGTGAGCGCGCGACGCCAAACAAAAAGCCCGCCGAGACCCCACATATTATGGTGACCGATCATAGACAACTCAACTAGGACCACACATGTTCAACTACAACGAGCGTCGTTCGTCCATGCCGGTGCCGCGGTCCTGGCGGCTCTTGTTGCCCGCCTGGATCTCGGTGGCGGCGGTAACCATTCTGGTCGGGGGGATCCGGGCAATCGGGTACGATATCCCGATGACCGCCCAACTGCTCGGGTACCTGATCGGGCTGGTCGCGATCAACCTCCCGCACGGTGGCTTCGAAAACCTCCAGAACCTCCGGACACGGACGGCCCGCTTCCAAGCACTGTACGCGCTCGTGTTTGTCGCGATGGTGGGTGCATTCGTCGGGCTACTCATCTGGAACCCGGTGGTAGGTGTCGGGTTGATGATCGCTGTTGCCTGTGTCAAGGGTGGACTCGGCGGACTTGCCGTCCTTGATGCCGTGACCGGCGCCGACCACATACAGGGGCGACTCCAGCGGTGGCTGGGAGCGGCCGTTCGGGGCGGGGTCGTCATGCTCGTTCCCTACCTGGCGTTCCCCGAGACGTTCAAACAGTACACCGGCTACATGGTCGAGGTCTTCGACGGGTCACTCGCCGCAGCGACCTACGCGTTCCACCCGTTGTCCTACCAGATCCTGCCGGTCGCAATCGCACTCGGAGCGATCGGACATATCGGGCTGGGCTACCTCCGTGATCCCGGGACCGGGACCTGGGTCGCCGACGCGATCGAAACGCTACTACTCATCGCGTTCTTCGCGATCGTCCCGGTTGTGCTCGCCGTTGGACTGTACTTCCCACTGTGGTACTCCGCCCGACAGGTTGCACGGTCGGCAGCCGTTGACGATGACCGGCCGGTCGCGGATGGTGCCTGGATGGCCGCCGATGACAAAGGAGAGCACTTCGCCTCCGTGCTGAACTGGAGTATGTTCATCATCGGTGGCGTGTTCACGGGCCTATTGATCGCGGGGCTCTACGTGGTCGCTCCGGAGCCCGTACTGGCCGTCACGGGCGACCTTGGCGGCTGGGAGGCCATCCTTGCCGGCGGCGTCGTCTTCTATACCATCTTCGTGAGCATCATCGCGCTACCCCACATCGTGGTCGGGGGGATGATCGACCGACAGGGCATCTGGTTCGTCCCGTAACCAGGGCCCTACAGCAGTAGCAAGCCGCCGGCTGTCGGCTGCAATCCTGTACGGTCAATCCAAGCGTTGGGGCTCGATTTCGGCAGGGTCATGCCGGTCGGACCGTAACACCGTACTGTGGGTACGTGGTCGTACGGACGGACGGTGCTAGCGGCCAGCACAGCCGCGTTTTTTGCGACAATGGTGGCCCGACTGGCGATCAGTCCAGTGGTTCCGGCGATCGGGTCCGATCTTTCGGTCTCGAATACAGCGATCGGGCTGGCGCTCTCAGGCATGTGGCTGACGTACGCGCTCGCCCAGTTTCCGAGCGGACTACTCGGTGACAAGATCGGTGAACGACGGGTCATTATCATCGCCGTCGGCGGAACCGCCGTGGCGAGTCTTGGGATCGCTCTCGCACCGGCCTACCCGGTGTTCGTCGTCGCCGTCATCGCACTCGGGGCTGTCGCCGGATTACACTACAGCCCCGCAACGACACTACTGACACGAACACTGCCGAATACGGGGTCAGCGATTGGGATCCACAGTGCGGGTGCACCGATCGCCGGGTTACTCGCCCCGACACTCGCTGGGATCGTCGGCGCCCGGTATGGGTGGCGTCCAGCGGTGGCGATCGGCATCCTCGCTGCCGCCCCCGTCGCTGTCGCATTCGCCTGGAGCGTGCGATCGGTCGAACCTACCCGTCCCGAAGAGCGGATCCGCGATCGGATTGAACTGGCACCGCTGCTTGCGTTACTTACCCGACCGGAAATTGCGCTTACCACGGGGCTCGCCGTCTGCGGCGCGTTTGTGTGGCAGTCGACATCGTCGTTTCTCCCGGCATTTCTGATCAAGTATCACGGGTACAGTGAACCGGCCGCTGGCGCGATGTTCTCGGTGTACTTCGCGGTTCAGGGGCTCGGACAACCAGCAATCGGATCGCTTTCTGACCGTATCGGCCGATATCCCGCGGCCGCCGTCGCGGTTGCCGCTGGAGTGGTCGGATACGGGTTGTTCGTAGCGGCGACCGACTGGTGGCAGCTCCTGGCGGCCGCTACGCTCGCTGGGATCGCGATGAGTTGGGGAGCGGCGCTGCTGCCGAACATTATGGACCACCTGACGGAGGCCGAGCGTGGAATCGGCTTCGGCCTGATCCGGACGACGTACATGGTCCTCGGCGCATCGGGAAGTCTCATCACGGGGTGGGTCTCAGAGCAGTTCGGCTGGCAGGCGGCGTTTCTCCTGCTCACAGTCCTCCTCGGAGGGTTTCTGATCGTCCTGATTGGCTGGCTCGTTCAGGCCCGTCTGCGAACACCGCCAGCAGGAGTTCCAGAGGGCGGAGATTGATCTACCAGGCCGCCGCCAGACCGGGTTATGAACGGAGTGATCGGCCGGTGGTCCAGCGGGCGGTGATCGGCATTGAGACGAACGACGGCTACGACCTGTACCGGTACTCGTGGGATGAGACCGGTCCACCGCCTGGAGCGTGTCTGCACGCCGGATGGCGTCCGCCGGGTAACACACGAGAGGCCAGCGGTCTCGCCCGAACGGAGGTATACAGCCAGGTCGACTGGCTTCTCGACGTATACCTCTATATGGTCTCTGAGACGGGGGTCGAGACCAGGGTTCTCGTACCGCTGCGTGTCGAGTCCGGCGTTCCCGGCGCGGCAACGGCCGACGGTCCGGGAGCGGCACTAGTACCAACGGACACGACCGAACGGTATCTCCGAGACCGGATGACCGGGGCCCGCGAGAGCTGCGGATTGCTGGTCGACGGATACGGACTCACTCAATCTGACGCCGAGGCCGCGCTTCGCGAGCTGGTGACCGACTGGAGCGACGACGTGATCATCCACGAGCCGGGTCAACCGTAGCGCATTATGCTATTGCGTCCGTACCAAGCCGGGTACGTGACACGGACGCTCACCGATCCATCCCCCGAGGCCGCGCGCGATCTTCTTGAGTCCGGGTTGACAGCAGACGGACTCGTGACGGCATTCGGCCGGTGTGTTGTTGATTACGAGGGTCGGGCAAGTAGTACACTCGGACCCGGTGACCGCCACCTGATGCTCAAGCCTGACGGGACCGCGCTAGTTCATACCAATGCCGAACAACAGCCCGTAAACTGGCAGCCGCCAGGCGGAGAGCACGAGATCAACGTGGAGGCCGACCGGCTGGTGGTTGAAAGCCTCCGGTCGAATCCGGATGAGACACTTGAGGTGATCTTTCGGTCGGTCACACACGCCGGCGCCTTCTCGGTGGCTGACGAGGCGGAGTTGCGACTCACCGGGACAGAGGCGGACCTCAAAGAGCGGATCCTCAGGACCCCCGAACTCGTCGAGTCGGACTTTCAGCCGCGGGCGACCGAGCGACAGACAGCTGTCGGAGCGATCGATATCTATGGCGTTGATGACGACGGGCGAACGGTCGCCATCGAACTCAAGCGTCGCCGCGTCGGACCGGACGCCGTTGGACAGCTCAAGCGTTACGTCGATGCCCTCAACCGGGAACTCCATACCGACGCGCGTGTTCGCGGGATCCTCGTCGCCCCGTCGATTACCGATCGAGCCCACCGACTGCTCGCCGAGGAAGGGCTCGAGTTTGTCGCTCTCGACCCAGGTTCATAGGACATTACCGATCAAGGCGCTCCTGAAGCGCGGCGAGTTCGTTAAGCGCCTCAAGTGGCGTCATGCTCGCAATATCAAGATCACGGAGTCGTTGCGCAATCGCCGGATCAGGACCGTCGGGAACCGCTGTCGGGGGTGTGTCGTCGGCCTCATTTAGAAGCGTCCGGGCCCGTTCGACAACCGTCGACGGGAGTCCAGCTTTGCTTGCGACCTCAACGCCGTAGGAGGCCTCTGCAGCCCCGGGGGTGATCTCGTGGGAGAACTCGACGGTCTGGCCGTCTTGTGTGGCGGCAAAATGGAGATTATACGCCTCGGCTAGCCGATCAGCCGTTGCGGTGAGATCGTGGTGGTGGGTCGCAAACAGCGTCAGCGCGCCGAGGCGGTCGTGGACGTACTCGGTAATCGCTCGGGCGATCGCGAGACCGTCGGCGGTACTGGTACCGCGGCCAACCTCATCGAGTAACACTAGCGATCGGTCGTCGGCTGCGCGGAGGATCTCGGCGAGTTCGAGCATCTCGATCATGAACGTCGAGCGTCCGCCCGCGATGTCGTCATTCGCCCCGACGCGGGTGAAGACCCGCTCAAGTGGTGTGAGCTTAGCAGCCGATGCTGGGACGAAACTACCGGCCTGAGCGAGAATGACGATCAACGCAACCTGTCGCATATACGTGGACTTGCCGCTCATGTTCGGACCGGTGATAACCGCCAACCGACGGCCGGGCTCAAGAGTGGTGCCATTGGGGACGAAGGCGTCCTGACGCGCCTCAACGATGGGGTGGCGGCCTGCCTCGATGTCGATCCGAGGGGCCGTCCCGTCGGTGTCGAGGAGTTCCGGACGGACGTACTCGCGGGTCGCCGCAGTAGTCGCCAGCCCGGCGAGAGCATCGAGTCGGGCAACGACATCGGCGAGTGTCTGCAGGCGACGCACCTCCTCAGCGATCGTACTGCGGAGATCACAGAACAGCTCGTACTCACGCTCGTCGGCGCGCTGTTCGGCTCGAACGATCTCGGTCTCACGGTCCTTGAGTTCGGGCGTGACATACCGCTCGGCATTTTTGAGCGTCTGTCGACGCTGATAATCTTCTGGCACGCGATCGAGGTTCGCGTCGGTCACCTCGATATAGTAGCCATGGACGTCGTTCGATCCAACCTTCAGCGAGTCGATACCGGTCCGCTCGCGCTCGCTGGCCTCAAGCTCCTCGATCCACGCCTTCCCGGACCGCTCGGTCTCGCGCAACCGGTCAAGCGTTTCATCATAGCCGTCCTTGAGTACGCCGCCTTCGGTGAGCTCCTGCGGCGGATCGGAACGAATGGCCTCCTCGATCATCGTCCGGACATCAGTAAGCGGATCGAGGTCCGCGGCAACCGTATCGAGGGCGTCGTCATCGAGTGCTTCGAGGGTCTCTTTGAGGGTTGGGATCGCCGCCAGTGTCGTTGCCAGCGAGCGGAGATCCCGGGCGTCGGCCCGGCCCCGGGCGATCCGTGCAGCCAGCCGCTCGATGTCGTAAACATCCTCAAGTGCTTCTTGGATGGTTTCGCGGGCCGATACGGCGTCAAGGAGCCCCTCAACCGCATCGTGTCGGTGGCTAATTCGAACCGGATCACGGAGCGGACGGCGGAGCCAGTCGGTCAGCCGGCGGCTGCCCATCGCCGTGACCGTCTCGTCGACGACCGACTCAAGCGTCGCGTCCTCGGCCCCACGGACGCCGCGGCGCTCGAAGAGTTCGAGACTCCGTGCGGCGACGGCATCAAGGAGCATGTACTCGCGAGGATCGTACCGCTGAAGCTGGGTGATATACGCAAGCTGTGGCGGAGCCTCTGGGTCCTGAGTAGCATCGGCGACGGCTTCGGCGGCCGTCGCGTCAGCCGCTGGGCGTCCACCACGGGTATACTCGGCGTAGGCTAATAAGGCGCCACAGGCGTGGACTTCGGCAGGGTGGGCGAGCATCGTCTGTGGGTCGCCGAAGTAGGCGGCGACACGCCCTCGCGCGTAGTCGGGATCGAACGCGGGTGGATCGCGTGAGACGGCGTACTCAAGATCGTCAACTAGCTCCGGAGTATCAGTGATGAGTTCGGCCGGGTCGAACCGAGCCAATTCGTCCTCAAGGAGCGACCACGAGGAAAGCCCGGTCGCGACAAACTCACCGGTCGATACGTCAAGGATCGCCAGCCCATAGGTTCCATCCTTCCGCACAAGGCAGGCGACGAAGTTGTTGGCGTCGCCGGCGAGCAGCTCTGTCTCGGTCACCATTCCTGGTGTGACAATTCGGGTAACCGCTCGCTCAACGACACCGGAGACGGCATCTGGATCCTCAACCTGGTCCGCGATGGCGACCCGATATCCCGCGTCGAGTAACGTATCGATGTACGATTCGGCGTTGTCGATCGGAATCCCTGCCATCGCGTATGTACCGGTGCTGTCCGATCGGCTGGTCAGAGTGATCTCAAGGAGTCGCGCGATGGTCTCGGCGGCCTCACAGAAGGCCTCGTAGAAATCACCAACCTGGAAGAGCAAGAGACAGTCGTCGTAGGCCCGAGCGAGCTCGTGGTACTGCGAGAGCATCGGTGTGAGATCCCCACTCCGTTGCTCCATCTTCTCGGGTGGGCCTAGAGCCGGATCCATATCCGATGGCGGAGCACTCGATCCGGTTAATCCCTTTCGTCGGCGTCGAGATAGTCGGCCTGAACGGCGACAACCTCGCTTGAGTCCACACACGCCGCATACCGGCGCAGTGGCTCGTCGTTGTACTCAAGAAAGGTCGGGCCCCACGCGAAGGGCTCAAGAATCCGCTCGGCATGGGATCGGTGACCGAGGATGGCCAGCGCGCCAGCGAAGGCCTCCGCGGTATTCAACTGAAAGGGGGTGCCGTAGTTGATCGGGTTGGTCGCGACCAGAAACGGGAGGGCGCGCCGCGGGCCAGCGAGATCGTACCGCTCGGCGTCGGCCGTCTCCCAGGAGCAATCGAGTGCGATGAGGGAGTCGGCCGCAT
>CAZFMU010000059.1:0-9899 GCA_964520165.1 uncultured Salinarchaeum sp.
GGGAACAGATCGACGAGACCTGGCTCTACGAGTAGCGGCCAACGGCGCTTTCTCATCGTACCGACACACGAGTAACGCGCAGTGATGCCTCTCAGCAAGGGCGAACGCGGGACTGATGGAACACGCCATGAGCCACGCGGAGACAGAGCAGGCGAGCGCCTTCGAGGAGTACTTATCACAGTTCGACGTGGCCAGGTTCGTCGCGAGCGCGACTTTGAGGGGCCGACAGACCGGCCGTCATAGGGCCGGTCACAGCTCGTCTTCGAGTTCGCCACGCCGGTTGCGTTCGAGCAGGTCGTAGCCGGTGACCTCACCAGCACGGTCGAGGGAGAGTTCGTACCGGCCGATGATGTCCTGGGTGTCCGGGACGGCGCTACGCTCGAGTAGTTCGACGACGACCCGCCAGCCGTCGTCCGTGCGTTCGACGGTCGGGATCCCCTCGAAGTCGTAGTCGAAGAGGTCCTCCGTGGCCGTGCGGGCCCGACGCTGGGCCTCGACGAGCGAGATTGGGTCTGGCGTCGTGTCGGGGTCCTCGGAATCGGGTTCCTCGGTCATGGACGGGGGTAGACGGTCACGGGATTAGTCGTCTTCGAGTGACTGATCGGCGATGGTGGCGGCGATGTCCTCGCGGAGCCGTTCGACCTCACTGCGCTGGGCGACCTTTGAGGCGAGAACGTCGACACACAGCTCCGTGAGTCGGTCGGCGTCGAGTGTATCGAACGTCGTCGCTCCCTCGGCGACCATGATAGCGGCCCGGGTCCCGACGGTGATTTCGAGCGCCTCGCGGAGCGCACGAATCGTCTCGACGAGCGTCTCCGCCCGCGACCGATCGAGGGCATCCACGTGAGCATGGACGATTTCGACCTCGGTCTCGAAATCGTAGAAGTCCATGTGGATCCCGATGAGACGGTCAAGCAGGGCGTCCTGTGGCTCGTGAACGCCGGCGTACTCAACGGAGTTCGACGTCAGGACGGCCCGGAACTCGGGGTGGACGTCGACGTACCGGTCAGAACCGCGGCGGCCAGGCAACTCGAGGACGCCCTCCTCGAAGACCGAGAGCAGGACGTTGTTCGCCGCGGGCTTGCTCCGGGAGAACTCGTTGTAGACGAGGGTGGCCCCCTCGCGGACCGCGACCGTGAGGGGATTGTCGACCCACCGGTCGCGGACGACATCCTTCGACTTGAGGACGTTGTGGATGTACTGGTCGCGTTCAGAGACCCGTTCTGTCTCGCCGTACTCGCCGATCAGGTCGGTGGTCGTGAGCTCGGCGTCACCGTTGATCCACACGACCGGACGGTCGCGCGAGCGGGCAACGTGCATCGCCAGCGCCGTCTTGCCACACCCGGTCGGTCCGACCAGGTGGACGGGGCGGCCAACGTCGAGCCACCGTCGGACGCGAGCCTCTAGGCCCGCCGTCGCATCGGTCGTAACGAAGGGCTGATCGTCCGGCGCCGGACCACTCTCAAGCGACAGCGACGGCGTGTCTGTCGTCGCGGCGTCTTGTTGCTTGCGGAGCCGATCAGTGGTCTTCTGCTCTCGGGTGCGCTGCTTCGACTTCTCTTCGCGGCTGGACCGGATCTTGGTCCCGCGGACCTTCCGGTCGTGGGATCGCTCGGTCATGCCTTATCGTCTGGTCTGAGCGGGACGTCTTCACCGAACTCGTCGTAGTAGTCCTGGATGGTCATGTCGTGGGTCTGGAGGTGTGGCGCAGTGATAGCCTGGTAGTACTCCCCGCAAACACGACACTGGACCATGTCCTCCGGCGGTTCGTCCCCGGACTCCGTCTCGGCCGCCGGTTCAGTGGCTTCGGTGTCCGGTTCCGGAGGCGCCTCCGAAGCAGTCGGCTCCGTCGCCGACGATGACTCCGTGGTCCTCCCCCAGAAGGCGTCGACCGCCGCCTGCATGTCCTCGGCCGCCGCCGCGAAGACTGCTGCCTCCTCGTCGATGGCCGCCTCGAAGGCCGCAACGGCCTCGAGGAACTGCGGGATGAGGACCGAATGGAACTCCTCACGGTACGCGGCGAAGGCGTCGCCCTGGTCGCGGGTGGCAGCTTGAGCCGCCGCAACGTCCTCGGCGAAGGCATCGGCGTAGGCGGCGAATCCGTCGGCCGTCTCGTTGAAGGCGACACGCATGGCGTCGATGGCGGCCTCGTAGTCGCTGATGTCGCGCTTGTCGGCTACGTCTGCTGCGAATGCGTCGGCGTACACGGCGAAGGCGTCGTTCGTCTCCGCCATCGCCGCCGCGAGTGCGTCGATCGCCGCTTCAAGATCGCTCGTATCGCCCTTCGCTGCGGCGTCGGCTGCGAACTGATCGGCGTAGGCTTCGAAGGCGACAGTGGCGTCGTCCATCGCCGCCGCGAGGGCTTCGATCGCCGCCGTGAGGTCTCCGACGTCACGGATGTCGGCGACGTCCGCGGCGAATCCATCGGCGTACGCGTCGAAGTCGCTCCGCTGGGCACGGATGGCAGCACGCCGGTCGGCGACGTCCGCCTCGAACGCCTCGACGTCCGCCGCCACCGCGTCTGCGTATGCGTCCATCTCGGCCCGAAAGTCGGCGATTGCGGCACGGTAGTCGCTGACGTCCCGCTTGTCGGCGACATCGGCGGCAAACTCCGTGCGGGTCGTTTCAAAGGCCGTGCGTGCTTCGTCGATTGCATCGAGTTTTTCGTTGACGCTCATGGGCTGTGTGGGGTGTCAGGTGACTGCACGCCAAGAAAGAAAGGGTACTCGTCGGACTGTGCGACCGCCATGGCGGAGGGCCCGAATCAGGCCTCGGGAGCCGCCTCGGCGCCCGCCGCGAGCTCTGCCTGTTCGATCTTGGCGATCTCCTCAGCGTAGTGGAGGAAGGTGTCGACGGAGGCGACGACGACACGCGCCTCGACGGTCAGGATCTCGATCCCGACGAGTGAGACACGCGCGAACGCGTCAACGACGATACCCTTGTCCAGTACACGATCAAGGACTTCGGCCAGGCTTGATGAGTCCGGTTGTGCCATGGTTGTTCCCGGGGAAGGATACCCCGTGCTTGGGTTTTCCGTGACGTATTAAAGACAGTTTCCCGGGAGTCAACCGTCGTTTCAACAGGTAAAGTGAACCAAAAATATATCAACACCAGGCAGCCAGCGGTTTCACCGTCCGATATAGTCTCAAGACTTATTACATTAGGTTCACCAAACATTCGCGTTGCCAAAGGTCCACAGCCGGTAGACGAGACAATGTCAACGATACATCCGGGACGTACCGACGGTCAACGTCCGCCCCACAACGAGCAGGGCATCGCACTGTTGCCGGGTGCCGTTGACCGGTTTTTCGCGACGGACCACGGACGCGTGCTGTTGGTCAAAGGACCGCCTGGGTCGGGCAAGACGCTGTTCACCGCACAGTGTCTGGACGCCCTCCAGCGCGACGGGGACGTGATGTACGTCTCCTCGCGTGTCGATCGGGAAACGGTCTACGAGACGGTGTTCGCGGATCACACCGCCCTCGATCGGACACAGATCGTCGACATCTCACAGACGCCGTTCGATCTCCCCGTGGAGATCGAGGTTCCCTTCGAGAAGCTCGAACTCGACTCACTGTTCGAGTGGCTCCAGCAGATCCGACAGGCGACAAGGCGACTCACGGTCGCTTTCGACAGCTGGACGCTCATCTACTCCTATCTGGCCTCCCACCAGCGCAATCCCATCAGCATCGAGCGGGCGACCAACCGGCTCGCCGCCTTAGCACGGGCAGAGGACCTCCGGCTTGTGCTGGTCGTGGAGACGGCCGAGGCGACCCCGCTCGAGTACATCGCCGACGGGGTCGTCCGCATGGAGACCGAAGAGGCCCGCGGGCACGCGAGACGGTATATCAACTTCGAGAAGCTCCGCGGCGTCCGGATCGGCACCCGCCGGCATCCGGTCACGCTCGCCGAGGGTGTCTTCCGGGCGATCACGGGCGTCGATCTGACGGCGATCCAGGCGGTCGGCGATGGAACCTGGTCTATGATCGACAACACGAAGGCGACGTTCTCAACGGGGATCCGCGACCTCGACAGGATCCTCTCGGGGGGCTACAATCGTGGTAGTCTGGTCCACCTCGAACTGGCCGCCGATCTTCCGCGCGACGCCTGGGGCGCGCTAGCACTCCCGACGGTCCGGAACTTCCTGGCGAACGGACTCCAGGTGGCCGTCGCTCCCCCACGAGAGGGCAGTCCCGGGCTGTTGCACAAGGACCTCAACACGGTGCTCGACGAGGAGACCGCGTGTGGCGACTGTTACGTCGTCGAGACGTACGCTAACGCGGACGGATCGGAACAGCTCGTCGGCGAGGAGGCGACGGCTACGGCGGCCGCCGTCAACGCCTCGACAGACCGGTCGGGGGAGCCCCCGCACGTTTCCGTCCGGCAGGTGTTTCCCTCAACCAGGGAGAGCGCCGACCAGATCACCCAGGAGGCGATCGCCGACGACGAGTCGAATCCCGCGTTGCTCCAGGCGAGCGGGGCATTCGCCTACGGCCCGTACGTTGCGGCGATGGATCGGCTGCGCACGGACGACCACGGGGCGATGCTCCACGTGATCAGTTTGGACGCCGTCCAAGCCGACTCCGAGCCCCAGTTACAGGACTTTGCCAACTACGTCGCCCTCCACAACGACCTCTCGATCCTCCTCACCAAGCCGGACACGGGGCGCCGGCAACGCGTCGATCAGGTGGCCGACGTCCACTTTCGGGTCGAGCGACTCGACGACGCGATCGTCGCCTACGGCGAAAACCCTCCGACACCGTTGCTGGGTGTCGGCATCGACCGGTCCGAGGCGATTCCGACACTGACGCTGACCGAGGTAGTCTGACATGAACGACATCATCACCGAACTTCACGCAGAACTCGACGGCGAGACCGACCGAGGGGTCGCCCTCTCGGATCCGGCACTACTCCAGTTGATGGTCGACTCGATCGGTGACCTCGACCCGGAGGAGTCGAACAGCACCGTCGTATCGATCGACGGGACAGCAGACGGGGCCGACCTCCGCGAGATCGATGACGCAATCATCAAGGCAAAGCTCGACGAAATTCTCATGCTGCTGGTCGGCGTGCGCGACGGCGCCTGCGGCAAGGACCTCATGCAGGACCTCCGACACCTGTTCGGCACCGACCCGAGTCCGGGGACCGTCTACCCCCATCTGAACGAGCTCGCCGAAGAGGGTGTCTTCGAGGTGCGCGAGCTCCGCTGGCGCAAGGTCTACGAGCTGGCCGACGCCGAGACGACCTTCGAGGAGGTCGAGACGACGATCGACCGGATGCTCGTGTTCGCCATCGTGCTCAAGTGGTTCACCGCCAGCGCCGATCAACTGACCGATCGCCTGACTAGCACCTCCAAGGAGCAATGAGCGACAACGTTTACACTTACGGCGTGATCGAACAGGAGGATCTCACGTTGGACATCGAGGGTGTCGCCGGCGCCAACCGGATCTACACGGTCGATTATCGGACGCTCTCGGCCGTCGTGTCCGATATCGACACGACGGATCCCGAGCGGACCGACGAGGACGTCGAAGCGCACAACGCCGTCCTCCAAGAGATCATGGAGTACGATGGCGGACGGACGGTCGTACCGATGAGCTTCGGGATGGCCTTCAAGAGTACCCGCACGCTCAAGGGCGTCCTCCGGGGGGCCCAGCGCGCGTTGCGGAGCGCACTCAACGACATTGAGGATACGGTCGAACTCGGCGTCAAGGTCGTCGCCACGGACGCGGCCATCGACACCGAGACGGAGACGGCCGTTCGCGAGGCCGTCGACGACCGGCTCTCGACGTTGAGCGTCAGCGAGACCGACAATGACCTCTTCAGCGACCGACTACTGGTCAACAAGTCCTACCTGGTCGACCGCGACCAGCGCGAGGCCTTCGACGAGGCGATCGACACGCTCAAAATGGACTACGGCGAGGACGTCATGGTCAAGTATACCGGGCCGTTTGCGCCGTACAGCTTCGTCGATATTCACATTGGTGCCGAACGGGGACGGTGATCAACGATGCTCATCGTGGACGATCTCCTGGTCAACCCGTTCATGTCGTTGCTCGACGTCCTCCACGCCCTAGCCATGCGGGAGATGTACGACCCGGCGGCCATCCGCGATGAGATCAAGGAGAACCGCCTGCTTTACGAACTCGGCGAGCGTTCGGAGGCCGAGTACGAACGCCGAGACCGGGAACTCGAAGCCGAGTTGCAGGTCGCCGAGGAGGTCCGTCGACAACTCAGCGGCCGGATCGAGGTCAAGACATGACACCCGACAACCCCCCAGACAACGACCGCACGGATGAAATCGAGGGCGTGCTGGACCGTCTGCGCGCCCTTTTGAACACCATCGCCGATCTTGAGGAGGGCGACGGCCAGCACCACGAGACCGGACGGATCGACCGAGGCCGGACGACGATCGACTACGAGTATACGATCAACGTCGGACTCGGTGAGTCCGACCGGGCGTCACGGTGGAAGCCCGCACGCCGACCCAGAGAACCGACGCCGCCGTCCAGAGAGTCGTCGGCTCCAGCAGACCTCCACGTCGAGCAGCGGACGACCGACGACGGGCTCCTCGTCGTTGCGGACCTCCCAGAGGGCCTCGACGCAGCGGTCACCGCGGACGTGACAGCGGACGGGCGGACGCTCAAGATCGCCGTCAACGGAACACTCGAGGAGCAGATCCCGATCCCGGAGGGCGCCTTCGAAGTCCGTGACGTGTCGGTCACGAACCGCGTTCTCGAAGTCCGATTACATCAGAGTGATTCACCATGACAGCGAACTCGAACCGATCAGCACGACAGGCACAGCGCGAGGCACGGCGCAACCGCGACCAAGCACGGGCGAAGTTGCTCGCCCAGCGACGGCGGCTCGCCCAGCGGCGGGCACGCAACCGGTCGGAGTCGGAGGCCCGTCGCGAGGAGGCGGCCGACGGAACCACGAACCCGTCGACGCATTCGACCGTGCCGGCACAGGAGACCAACGCCGAGAACGCCGCCCGCAACGCCCACTCGACGGTACCGGAACGCCAGCCACACGCCGCCGACAGCGGCCGCCGCCGGCTGTACGGGCTGCGGTTGCACGAGGCGACACAGGATACCTCCGACTCCGAGGAGCGATGAGCAGCCCGAAACCGACCCGCTCGCAGGGCGACCTCGCGGAAACCCTCGAGTTGCTCCTCGACAAGGGGGTCGTCATCAACGCCGACATCGCCGTCAGTGTGGGCGATACCGAACTGCTGGGTATCCAGTTACGGGCCGCCGTCGCCTCCTTCGAGACCGCCGCGAAGTACGGCCTCGAGTTTCCCGCCGGAACCGATATGGACCGGGTCACCGAGGCAGCCGGCGTGGACGAACTTCCCGAGGAGTCGGTACCGGTGAGCGAGGGGATGGAGCCGACACCGACGGACGAGGGGTGAGCCGTCGTGGAACTGTCGATCGACCCGGACAACGACGACCTCCAGGGCGGGCTGATGGCACTGGTCGTCACCGTCGTGGAGTTGTTGCTCGAGGCCATGGAGCGGGAGGCCGTCCGACGGATGGAATCCGGCGAGCTCTCCGAGACCGAGATCGAACAACTCGGTCGACAGCTCCAGGCGATCGAAGCCGAACTCGACGCGCTCAAGACCGACCAAGGGATCGACGAGACCGTCGGTGAGTTCAAAGACGACCTCGATCACGTCGTCCGAGACGCACTGTACCAGGTCACGGCGACGGTCGAGGCAGACGGCGAACCCACCGCTGAGGACCGATGAGCGACGACGAGCCGACCACGGCGCGGTACGTGTTCTGTCTCGTCGCCACGGACGGAGCGTCCCCGGACTCGCTGGCGGTACAGGGTATCGAGGCCGGGGAGCCCGTCGTCGTCCGATCCGGCGACGTCGGGGCCGTCGTCCAGCCCTGTACGGGCGTCTACGAGAGTGACGACCTGACGACGGTCCAAGAGTGGCTGCTCGCCCACCAGCGGGTAGTCGACGCTGCCGGCGACCAGTTCGGCACGCCGTTGCCGATGCGGTTCAATACCGTCATCCAGGGAACAGACGAGAGCGTCGCGGGGTGGCTCGAAGAGCATCGCGATGAGATTGCCGACGAACTGGCTGCTGTCGCCGACCACTGGGAGTACCGTGTGCACCTCTACTGGGATCGCGACACATACGAAGCGACCGCGCGCGAACAGGACGAGCAGCTCGCCGACCTGGCCGCACAGCAGGCCGACGCCAGTGAAGGTCGGGGCTTTCTCATCGAGAAGCAGTACGAGAACCGGCTGCGCGAACTCGCCCAAGAGCGCCGGACCCGGCTGAGGGAGGTCCTCCGGAAGGCCATCGAACCGGCGGTGACCCGGATGACCGAACAACAGCCAAGTGATGTGTTCGGCGACCGGGCCGACGAACGTGACGGCGAGTACGTGACCGGGTACGCGGTGCTCGCGCTGGCCGAAGATGAGGCGACACTCGGCGACGCCCTCGACGAGGTCGTCGAGGGGTACGCCGTCGAGGTGACGTTCACCGGACCGTGGCCGCCGTACACCTTCGCACCGGAGATCGGGTGATCATCGTGGAACCAACGAAATCGGATACTCACGCAGTTGCCGACCTGCTTGACGTGATTCTCCGTGACGGCGCGGTCGTCCAGGCGGACGTGGTGATCACAGTCGCCGACGTCCCGCTGGTCGGGATCAGCCTCCGGGCCGCCATCGCCGGGATGACAACGATGACCGAGTACGGGGTGTTCTCGGACTGGAACCGCGTCGACAGACTTGAGAAAACGCGCGCGGCGCGGACACCGCTGGCTGAGGAGACGACGCTGCATCAGCCCGAGGACCGGTCGTAGTCGAGCGTCGCAAAGACGAATAGCCGTTCGTGGACGCGCAGGTCGCCCGTAATCTCGTCGTGTAACAACAGGTCCTGGACCAGCTCGTCGACACGCGCCTTTCCCGTCGGGGTGCGGTCGCGGACCTCGACACCGATCCGATCGGCGTCAAGTCGTCCAAGCCGACGGTCGATGCCGATCGCACAGGCGAGTCCACGTGCCCGATCACGATCCGCTGGCCGAACAGCCGACGATCGGCCGCCGGGGCGGACGAGATACACCGGATCGGCCGGAGCGGCGAGCGTCGCAATCGTGTCCGTGACGGTACTACGGTGGTCCGACGTTCGGAGTGCAACAACCGTCGTCATGGTGGGCCGAACATCACCTCACAGAGCGTCCGTTCGGCACGTCGAAGTCGTTCGCTGAGCGTCGAGGGGCTGACGTCGAGGGTGTTCGCGAGTTCGGCGACGGTCACGTCCTGTAGCACGTTGAAATGGCCCATTTCGTAGGCTGTCTCGATCAGTTCGAGTTGGGTCGTCGAAAGACGACCCGCAATCGCGTGGCGGATCTGTTCGCCGGTGAGGGATGGTTTGAGTCGGTCGACCTGGGTCGTTCCGAGCAGTTCGAGTGACCCATACTCGCGCTCGACGGCGGCGACTTCCTTGAGGTGGTTCCAGTCGCGGACCGAGATCGTCGCCGTTGTGTTCGTCGGCGTGGCGGTGATCCGGCGGGGACAGCCACTTGGGCGGTGAGCGTTGCCACCAGCGGGATCGCGCCGATCGGGCATGCCACCACTACGTATTGACCTTCTCTCCGCCCTGAAGGACAAAGATCCCCACGGCACCGCGCCGCTGAGTTGGGAGTTTCAGGGTTGCAGTCCAGTCGGCATGACGGGACTGCTGGCGGTGAGGAGAACGGAGTTCTCGTTCGCACATCAGAAATCGAAGAGTTCTGAGGACGGGGCCAAGCCGCCGTTACTCCTATCCCGGCATGGGATTCAGAGTTACCGTGCGTTCGGAATCCACAACCAGCGGCCTGAAAGGGAGTCCTTCAGACGTGGTGTGGGCCGAATCCCGATAGTATCCGGTTACCAGG
>CAZFMU010000060.1:0-9791 GCA_964520165.1 uncultured Salinarchaeum sp.
CGTCTGCCGCCGGTACGCGTTCAACACTGAGAAACTCGTTTTGATCGCGGTCCGTCGGTCCGGGATCAAGTCCCTCGGCGACGACAATCCCGCGTCGGTGCCGAAGGACACCTGTTGCGACGGCGTGTCGCTGGATGGTTGTCACCCGATCAGCCGTGTAGCCGGTCTCCTCGCGGAGTTCTCGGCGAGCGGCCGCTTCGTAGGTGTCGGCGGGGACGGTGTCGATTGCCCGCCCGTCATGCTCGTCGACGATTCCCGCCGGGAGTTCATACTGAGACTCCTGGATCGTCGGCCGGTACTGCTTGACAAAGACGACCTCTTTGTTGTCGGTGATCGGTACAACGACCACCGCCGGCGCGAGTGCGGCCCAGTAGTAGTCCTTCTGGCTCCCGTCGGGCTGTTCGACGCGGTCGTATCCACCGGTGTACCAGCCGGTGTCGTACTCGACCTCCGATGCGATGACGGGCCAGGGCGTCTCGTCCATACGCACTAGTCGCCACCCGGAGGTTCTACGGGTTTCGTTCTTGGGCTAGATGTTCCCGGTAGAAATCGCCGTAGGCCTGCCGCTGGAGTGTCGCGACCGCGGCCTCAGTGTCGGACTGGAAGGTCGTCGCGATAGCTCGACCGTCGAAGGCGTGCCAGGCCACCCGATCGACGTTCGGACTGCCGATCTCGCGCAACTCGCCGGTAAACTCGGCTCGCCAGTCGTCGTACTCCGCCCGGTCGCCGACGGCAACCACCAGCAGCGACGCAAACAGCGCGTCCTGCGCCGTCGCGATCACGTCGTCGGTGACACGGCGGTCGTACTCCTCAGGATCGAACGCCATCGATCGGGCCACCTCGCGGACGACGACCGCGGCCGGCTGTTCTAAGGCCGCGTACGTCTCCCGAACCCCCTCGGGGGTCTCCGGGGAGAGAACCCCAACAGTGTGCATATACTACGGTAGTGACCGCGGTCACTAACCCGTTGTGCTCCGGGATGGCCTACAGCTGCCGGAGCATCAACACGGCGTCCTCGTCGTCGTGATAGTATCCCTCCTCGCGGCCGGCCGGCTCGAATCCAAACGAGCGATAGAGGTTGCGGGCGGCCTCGTTCGAGGCCCGCACCTCAAGACTCACCGCGTGGGCCCCCGCTACCCGGAGGTGGGTCAACACTCCGGTCAGCAACCGGGTTCCAATCCCCTGATTGCGCATCTCTGGGGCCACCGCGAAGTCCTTGATGTGTCCAACAGCGTTCTCCTGGTGCGCCAGCAGGTCTGCGAGGACGAATCCAACAACGCGGCCGCTCTCGGCGTCTGCGGCGACGAGAAACGCAGCGGCGTCGAGGTGCTCGCTGAACGCCCGGTACGGCCACGGGTCCTCAAATGATGCCTGCTCGATCCGATGGACTGCAACGAGATCGGCGGGCTCGGCCGTCCGGATGTCGATCGACGCCGCTACCACGCGTGATCAGTCGTCCGCCGGGGCGGCCGTGCCAGACCCGGTGGCCTGTTCGCGGGTCCAGGCGAGTTTGCCGCCGGCGGCGAGGATGTCCCGCTCGCGCTCGGAGGCATCGAGGGTGGCCGTCGCCTCCCACTCGTCGTTGACGCGGACGGTGAACTCCTCGTCACCGTTGACGACCCCTTCACGGACATCGTCGACAATCTCGATGTCGTCGCCCTGGTCGATGCGCTCGTAGGTCTCAGCGTCGATCTCTAGCGGGATCAGTCCGAAGTTGAAGAGGTTCGCGCGGTGGATCCGGGCGAAGCTCTGGGCGAGAACACCCTCGACACCCAGATACATCGGACACATCGCGGCGTGCTCGCGGGAGGACCCCTGGCCGTAGTTTTCGCCGGCGACAAGGAAGCCACCGTCGGCAGCCGCGGCGCGGTCGGCGAAGGTCTCGTCAACCCGCGAGAGGGTGTATTCTGAGAGCTTGTCGATGTTCGAGCGGTACATCAGGATGTCCTGGGTTGCCGGGATGATGTGATCCGTCGTGATATTGTCGTCCATCTTGAGCAGTGCCGGCCCGTCAATGTCGGCACCCAGAGGATCCTTGATCGGGACATCACCGATGTTCGGCCCCTTGACGAGCTCGTCGTCCGGAGCCTCATCGGGCGTGATGATATCGGGGTCGGTCTCGGCGGTGTAGGCGTACTGGTCGCCCAACTCGAAGCCGGGCGCCTCAACATCGTCGAGCTCCCGTGGATCGACGATCTCACCGGCAATTGCGGCGGCAGTTGCCACCTCCGGCGAGCACAGGTAGACGCTGTCGTCCTCAAGTCCAGAGCGCCCCTCGAAGTTGCGGTTGAACGTCCGGAGGCTCACCGAGTCGGAGGCGGGCACGTGACCGATCCCGATGCAGGGGCCACAGGTCGACTCCGAGAAGTTGACGCCGGCGGACATCATCTTCGCAACCCAGCCCTCGCGGGCGAGCATCTCGCTGGCCTGCTTCGAGCCCGGGGCGACGATCATCTCGGTCGTGTCGTCGACAGTTCGTCCCTCAAGCATCTTCGCCGCAGGCAGGACGTCCTCGTAGGCGCCATTGGTACACGAACCGATGATGACCTGCTCGACATCCCGGCCGGCAACCTCGCTGACCGGCACGACGTTGTCGGGCATCGACGGCGCCGCAATGAGGGGTTCGAGCTCCGAGAGGTCAACGACGATCTCGTCGTGGTACTCGGCGTCCTCATCGGGCTGGATCTCCTCGTAGTCCTCGGGCCGACCCAGCTGCTCGAGGAACGCCTCGGTGCGTTCGTCGGTCGGGAAAATCGAGGTTGTTGCCCCAAGCTCGGTCCCCATGTTGGTGATGGTCGTCCGCTCGGGGACCGACAGCGTCTCGACGCCCGGCCCGGTGTACTCGAAGATTTTGCCGACGCCACCCTTGACCGTCAGTCGGCGGAGCAATTCGAGGATAATATCCTTCGCGGTCGCCCACTCGGGAAGCTCGCCCTCCAGTCGGACGTTGACGATCTCGGGCATCTCGACGTAGTAAGGCGCGCCACCCATCGCGACGGAAATATCGATCCCGCCGGCACCGATGGCCAGCTGGCCGAGACCGCCCGGTGTTGGCGTGTGTGAGTCGCTGCCGAGCATCGTCTTCCCCGGCGTCGCAAAGTTCTCCTTGTGGACTTGGTGACAGATCCCGTTGCCCGGTCGGGAGAAGTACGCGCCGTAGGTGCCGGCAGCCGATCGGAGGAACCGGTGGTCGTCGGTATTCCGGAAGTCGAACTGGTAGGTCTGGTGATCACAGTACTGTGCGGCGAGGTCGGTCTGGACCTCATCGAGGCCCATGGCCTCGAACTGGAGCCAGACCATCGTCCCCGTCGTGTCCTGCGTGAGCACCTGATCAATCTCGATGCCGATCTGCTCGCCGGGAGTCAACTCGCCCTCGACGAGATGATCAGCCAGAATTTTCTCCGTAATCGTCTTGCCCATAGCATGTTGTGCTGGCCGGGCGGCGAACATAAATCCCTAGCGCACGATCCTGAGAGAACAATATTTGCCGCAGTCATCCCCCCGCTTGGCAGCATCCGGAGACTTTTGTCTACCGTCCGTGATGGTCCGCTATGGTCCATAGTGACTGGGGCGACTGGCTGCCGCAGGCCGTCGCCGCGGCTGACCCCGAAACGGCCGCCCTCTGGTATCTCGGTTGTAACGGGGCGATTCTCAAGGCGCACGATGGAAGTACGATCTTCATCGATCCCTATCTCGGGACGGGCGACCCGCCGCGGACCGTCCGATCGATCCCGGTTCCCTTCGCCCCCGAGGATGTTCAGGCTGCCGACGCCGTGTTGATTACCCACGAACATACCGACCACTGTCACGGCCCCAGTCAGGGCCCGATCCTCGCTGAGACCGGCGCGACACTGTTCGGCCCCGACGCCGCCACCGACCTGACGACGGACTGGCCGGCGACATACGGGATCGATGCCGACCAGCTTGTGACGGTTGCCGAGGGCGATCGAATCGAGATCGGCACTATCACCGTCCATGTCGAGGGGGCCAACGATCCTGACGCCGAACATCCTGTGAGCTATGTCTTTGAAATCGACGGCCACACCCTCATCCACGGTGGCGACGCACGACCAGGCGAGCCCTTCGTTGAGGTTGGCGAGCGTCATAATATCGATACCGGCCTGCTAGCGTTCGGCTCAGCGGGGATGATCCCCGACAAGGAGACCGGCGAGGAGTCCTACACGAAGTGGTACAACGATGAGAACGAGCTCATCAAGGCAGCGACCCAGCTCCAGCTTGATCGGCTGGTGCCGACTCACTGGGACATGTGGCGTGGTCTGACGGCTGATCCGACCGCCGTTGTTCATCACGCCCGCCGGATGCCGCATCCCCGATATGTCCACCCGATTGAGATCGGTGACCGGATCGATCTTGAGGGATGATCGGACGACCCTCGCGTCGGGCCCGTCGTAACGTCATCACGCCACCGCCGCGGGGCAACATTCAATTCCGGGGTTCCAGTAGGCCCCGCACATGAGCGAACCAACCCCCGACGAGGAGGAGTTGATCGTCGAGGAGGAGGGGGTCACCGTCACGAAGACGTTTGTGCCGGATGACCTTCCGGTTCCTGCGATCCGGTTTCTCATTGCGTCGACCCGTGAGACGCCGGTTGTCGTCACGCTCCAGGATACGATTCCACGGACGTTCTCGATGAACAGCGTCGGGTTTCACCCCGAGTACGGGGCCGACAACTGGACGGCTCACCAGGATCACCGGGTGGTCTACGAACGCGAACTCGCGCCGGCCGAGGATGTCGAGACCGTCTATGGCATCCGTATCGACAAGCCCGAACAGGCGGTTCCCTTCATGACATCCCCGGAGCTTACCGTGCGATCACCCACCACCGCATCCGCGACCGGGACCGATCCGGGATCGTCCCTCGCCGCCCCGGAGGATGCGCAGGCGGCCAAGGAACTGCTCGCAGCGGACGCCGACGACAGTGCAACGACATCGGTCGCCGCCACAACGGAGAATACGGCAGCCGAGCAGTCGTCGATCGTCACACAGCTAATCGAGGAGATTGAGGCGGGCGGACTCGGGGCGAGCGAACGACAGGCGCTTCGTGAGGCCCTCGACATCGAGGAGCCGACCGACGTGGAGACACGGATCAGTCACCTGCAGTCGCGCATCGAGGAGGTGGCCGCTCATCAGACGTCCATGCGTGAGGATCTTGAGCGGCTCGAAGGCGCCGATGAGACCGCAGGTGAGGCCGACATCGAAGCCATCGAAATGGAACTCCAGGCGCTCGTCGACCGCGTTGACGCGCTTGAGGACGCGACCGACCAGCACAGCGAATACGAACTGTCCGATCTTGAAGCCCGGCTCAAGGCGGTGACCGATCGACTAGACGCCATTGAGGACGACGTCGCGACGCTCCGGGACGATGTTGATGCCATCCAGCGGTGGCGTAACCGCCTCGGAGATCTCTTTTCGTGAGCCGCCGATTGGCGCTCCTGACTCGCTATGCGTCGTCGTGCTCAAGCGCTACGGCGCGGAGTTCCTCGCCGCGCTCACTGTCGACAGTGAGCGTCGGGACCGATGTCGGATCACCATCGGCGTCAACGGCGACGTAGGTGGTGGTAGTCCAGGAGGTCTCGGTCGTTTCGCCGGTTCGGGGATCCTCGTGATAGCTGGTGAGATGCACGTGGACGCTCGTCTCGCCTGCGTCGAAGACGTACGCGTCGATCAGGACGGTATCGCCGACGGGAACGGGATGCCCGAAGTCGATTGCCCCCATGCGGGCGGTCACACACGTTTCGCCGCTAAAGCGCATGGCAGCCATTGCTCCAACCTCATCAAGCCACTTCATGACACTCCCACCATGGGCGGTTCCGTATGAGTTCGAGTCGTTCGGCTGGATCCGAAAGCGGTTCCGCAGGTGGGTGTCCTCCACACTCGGCATGGACGTACCACAGCCAGTACGAGGATGAACCTTGCGACACGATCGCGCTAGGCCTCGGCGATCAGCGACTCAAGATACTTCGTGACGTGATCGTCCATCCGACGTTTGAATCCCGCTTGGCGGGCCAGCCGATCCAGCTCACGGGAGGCGTAGGTCCCATACTGTAGCGCCTTCTTATCGCGGATACGGATCGACTCGGGGACCCATCCGGTGACGGCCTCGCGCAAGCCGACCTTGCGGCGGTCGCCGGCAACGAGGTGTGCCTCCGGAAGGGCAAGCGCTGCCCGGACAACCCGATCGTCAAGCAGTGGTGTCACCGGCTCGACCCCGGCCGCTCGGATGGCCAACACGTCGCGTTCGAGTTGGGCCGGCAGCGTTCGAAGAAGCTCATCGCGAGCCCCCCGGACGGTGTCGGCCTCGACTCGCGGGTCCGTCGGCGCCTTAGCGACCTTGGCATATCCGCCAAAGAGCTCGTCGGCCCCCTGGCCGACTGCCAGCCGGTCAAAGCCGGCCTCGGCGACGCGCTTAGCCGTCAGGTACAGTGGAGTTGCGATCGCGACATCCATTGCGTTGGTCCGACCGGTCGCTCTCGCAACCGTCGTGGCTGCCTCGCGAAGCTGATCGTGATCGAAGCGACAGACCGTGAGCGACCGGTTGAGGGCCTCGGCTCCGGCGCGTGCGGCCTCAAGATCATGACTCTCGGGGAAGCCAGCGACGAACAATGGTCCGTCAGTGGCGCTGGCAATGAGCCCAGAGTCGACGCCGCCGGAGAAGGCGACGGGAACATCGGTTGGAAGATCGGCAAGCGCTGCCTGGATCGCCTGCTTGAGTGTGTCGATCGGGGCCGTTGCGGACTCACGGTCCGTCGGCAGCGTCCAGTGTTGGGTTGGATCGGCCCACCCGACGGCCCCGGCGGGAAACCGCTGGGGCTGATCAAGAGCGGTTGGGGTGAACGCCCATTCTGGACGGCCGTCCGTCGAGACCGTCATGTCGATAAAGAGTGGCTCGCGACCGAGCACGTCCCGAACCAACCGTCCATCACAGACGCCAGCAAATCCCCGGCCGCCCGGTAGTGGGGTCTGCTCGTCGATGGCCGTTCGAACGACGGCTGGAGTAGCGCCGCGGAGCGTCATCGATGGCTGGACATCCGGCGGTTGATGCGCCGTTTGATTCCGCCAGCCGCCTGGAGCATGCTGATCCGCCAGGGCGTGCGCTGTCCTTCGGTCTGGGTCCGCCCCGCACGGATGGCGTCAACGATCCCTTGGACCGATCGATCATCGACGTCGATCAACGTCCGCGCCTGTCCGACCATCTCGCTGATGTGGGCATCGCTGCCGGCGACCTGTGGAAGCCGGCGACTGGCGGCAAAGCGCCGTGCGCGGCGGTTGCCGAGTCCAACGAGGAGTCGTGAGTTGTACACCTCGATGGCGTCGGCGACCGCAATCTCGTCACCGCTGAGGTGCTTGGCGACACCGTGTCGAGATTCTTGGAACGGATGGGGAACTATGGCGATCCCGCCGCAATCATGGATCGCATCGACCGTCTCGACGAAGGAGAGTCCAGCCTCAATCCGCTTGGTGATCCCGATGCCGAGGAGATGTCCGGCGGCGGTCGTGATCTCGATGCCAGGGATGCCGATCAGCCCGTAATCCGCGGCTCGATCGGCGGCTTCGAGGCTCGCGTCGATCCGATCATGATCGGTGATCGCCAGAGCGTCGAGCCCGATCGCTTGTGCTTGCTCTAACAGGAGGTCGATCGGGTCTCGACCGTCATGGGAGGCCGACGAATGCGCGTGGAGCTCGACCGACAACACAGACACATGAGTCATAGCCGTCGTGTGGTAAAAAACGCCCTGCTCTCTGGGAGACACTCCGGAACACCCATTAGGTGCGTCCGGCAAGCAGCCGGTAATGAGCCTGGCCGATTCCGACCGACGGCTGATCGTCGAGGAGCTCGGTCGCGAGCCGACTCGTGAAGAGGCCGCACTGTTCGAAAACCTCTGGAGCGAGCACTGTGCCTACCGGTCATCGCGGCCGTTGCTCGGACGGTTCGACAGCGAAGGCGATGCCGTCGTCGTCGGGCCGGGCGACGACGCCGCCGCGGTGGCACTCCCCGACGACGAGACCTATATCACCATTGGTGTCGAGAGCCACAACCACCCTTCATACGTTGATCCCTACGATGGGGCCGCAACCGGCGTCGGCGGGATCGTCCGGGATACGCTCTCGATGGGGGCCTACCCGATCGCGCTGGCGGACTCGTTGTACTTCGGTGACTTTGATCGCCAGCGAAGCCGGTATCTGCTTGAAGGGGTCGTCGAGGGGATCGCCGACTATGGGAATGCCATCGGCGTCCCAACGGTCGCTGGCTCGCTTGCGTTCCATCCAGATTACGAGGGCAATCCCCTGGTGAACGTCGCCTGCGTCGGGCTCACCGACGAGGAACGACTTCTCCGCGGGGCGCTGACCGAGCCGGGGAATGTGCTTGTGCTGGTGGGCAACGCCACCGGTCGCGACGGACTTGGCGGTGCCAGCTTTGCAAGCGAGGACCTCAGCGAGGATGCCGAAACCGAGGACCGGCCGGCTGTTCAGGTGGGCGATCCCTACGAGGAGAAGCTGCTGATTGAGGTCAACGAGCAATTGATCGAGGCGGATCTCGTCGAGAGTGCTCGCGATCTGGGAGCGGCTGGTCTCGGTGGGGCCACCTCCGAGATGGCCGCCCAGGGAGACCTGGGCGCACACGTCGAACTTGACCGGGTCCACCAGCGTGAGCCGGGGATGAACGCCCTTGAGATCCTGCTCTCTGAATCCCAAGAGCGGATGTGCTACGAGGTGCGTCCGGAACACGTCGATCGGGTCCAGGAGGTGGCGAGCCGATTCGATGTCGAGAGTTCGGTCATCGGCGAGGTGACCGAGGACCGCTATGTCTGCTCGTACGACGGCGAGACCGTCGTTGACGTGCCGGCGCCGACCCTCGCCGAGGGAGCACCGGTCGAGCCCCGTGATCGGGCGCCGGCCCCGACACCACCCGTGGACCGGCCAGTGGATGTCGGTATTGAGGAGGCGTTCGACGCGGTTGTCGGCAGTCCCAACGCGGCAGACACAGGCTGGGTGTACCACCAGTACGATCATGAGGTCGGCGTCCGGACGGCTGTCCCCCCAGGACACGACGCCGCGGTGCTGGCCATCCGCGAGGCCGATGTCGGGCTTGCTCTCTCGGCGGGGGCCGATCCCTGGTGGACAGATCAGGCCCCCTACGAGGGTGCCCGCGCCGTCGCCATCGAGAACGCGACGAACCTCGCTGCCGTCGGTGCCCGCCCGCTGGCGGCTGTCGACTGCCTCAACGGAGGGAATCCGGAAACATCCGAGGTCTTCGATGGATTCGCGCGCGTTGTTGAGGGGCTTGCCGATGCGTGTCGCTCACTTGCGGTCCCGGTTGTCGGCGGGAATGTCTCGCTGTACAACGACTCGGCCTCGGGGCCGATCCCGCCGACGCCAACCGTGGCGATGGTCGGGACGACGCCGACGTATGAGGCCCCCTCGCGGACGCTCACCTCGGAGGGCGAACTGCTGCTTGTCGGTGATCGTGGACTCGTCGATGGACCACAGCTTGGCGGTTCGGAGTACCTCGCGCAGTTCGGCGGCACCGATCGGTTCCCCAGTCCGCCGGGGGATCCACAGCCGTTCATCGAGACGACTGCGGCGGTCGCAACGCGCGAGAGCACCAACGCAGTGCACGATGTTGCACACGGGGGGCTCGCCGTTGCGCTCGCTGAGATGATCTCTGAGGAGGTTGGAGCAGCGGTCGAGATCGCGACGGACGATCCGATCGGCGCGCTCTGTCACGAACAGGCCGGGCGGGTGCTGATCCAGACGACCGACCCGGAAGG
>CAZFMU010000061.1:0-9725 GCA_964520165.1 uncultured Salinarchaeum sp.
CGGGCTCGCTGCGCCCGGCTAACGGATATCTGGATATCGTCAGCGCGCAACACTTCTCACAGTACTATGATAATAGTCGATAAGAGATAGGTATCCGAGTGTCGCAACCATAGCGGTGGTACGTCGCCACCATAGCGGTGGTACGTCGCCACCATAGCGGTGGTACGTCGCCACCCTATATGTTGGAACGACAAACTCCAGTGTCAACGGACAGTGGAGGACACTACGAGTCGGGTGTCAACACCGCAGGTGAAAGTTACAAATTTCGTTCGAGCCAGTCCAGGAACTCCTGAAAGTCCTTCATTCCAGCCTGCTCCCCGATCTCTCTGAGCGTACCTGTTGATAATTCGTCGTGGTCGGGCACTGGTACTGTTCGAGCATCCGACTCGTGATGCTCGGGTGGGTCCCATCGAAGGATGTAGTGGTCGCCTTTGATTCGCGCAAGGTAGAACGGACCGCTGTTCACCAGCACCTTTCGTACGTCTTCACCCGAGTACGTCCGTCGCGCCATTATTTTGGCCGCTTACTCGAAAATATCGGCACTCGGCTCACCGGAGATGTTCTTGTCGGGATCGATCCCAGCCTCGCGGAGTTCCTCGTCTGTGGGCTCTCGTCCTTCGCCCTCATAACCCGCAAGTGCTTCGTCGAGATTGGCTAACGCCTTCTCACGAGTTTTACCTTGGCTCACAACACCCGTCTCAGTATCTTTGGCGACCCACCAGTCTCCATCGTCTGTCAGGGTGATTGTCGGCTCAACGCCGGTACTCATACTGCTTTGAGGTACGTCAAGGCTACGTATATATTTTGACGTATCACAGCCTTATTCGAGGACAGTCAGACCAGCGTTGTCGTAGATCTGCTTGAGCTTGCGCGGCGAGTAGTCAAGATAGTGTTCTTCGAGAACTGAGGTGGGGGTTCGCCCGCAGAAGGCATCGATGTAGGTAGCATCTACACCAAGCGAGGACATCTCGGAGGCGAACCACCGCCGGAGCATCTGCGGCGTAATCTTCACGCCAGATTCCTCAGAGAGATCACGAAAAGTCTTGTTCACTGTGGGCTTGCTTGCCTGAAAGACTCGTTCGTCGCGGTTGTCACGGTGGGATTTGAACGCCTGGAAGGCGGCCTCGGCTTCCTCGTTGTAGAATGACGCCCACGTCTTCTTGACCTCGGACTGTTTATCTGGCACGAGCATTCGCATGTCTTCGTTGATGTCCTCCATTGTGAGCTCTACCAGTTCGGCCGAACGGAGCCCCGAGGTGGCGTACATCAAAAAAATCGTTCGATACTTGGGCCGCTCGATGGCCGCATAGAAGGTCTGAAGCTCATCTTTCGTCGGCACGTGGGTGGGGCTGGGACCTGTCGTTGGCATCTCGAACTCGTCAGCTATGTCTCGGTCGAGGTACTCGCGGAAAAACACGCGCAACGCTGAGAGGATGTTGTTCTTTTTCGAGTCGCTCATAGGCTGTTCCGACTCCAGGTATGCGATGATGTCCGTTTCGGTGATCGCGTGGGGTGGTTCTTCAGCGTGGCGCAGGAGCCGACCGATGTACCGACGATGCTGGTTGAGCGTCGTGTTGCCGCGATTCAGGACGGTTCTCGCATAATTCTCGTAGTCGGTCAGGATCTCCTCGACAGATGACTCTGTATGCTGAGCCGCATTAGGGGTGGGAGAATCGTCGCCAGCAGAGTCAACCGGTGTGGCTATGGCGGGTGAGAAGAGGGACTGTTCGCCGTGCTGAAGCGTCTGGACGTAGGCTCGGAGGGCGTGTTCAGCAACACCGGAGACATTAAGCCCCAGTTGCTTGGCTTTGGCGTGGACATCGGGGTCGACGCTGATGTTTACTCGCTTTTTTGACATTCTGACACTCACCATTTGCCTGTGTTATTTGTACATAATGTACATTTATTCTTCGCCGACAGTCCCGTGTTTGATACCGATTAAGTCATTCATGCCACCAGCCACCCAGGCTACGACCTCGACTGGCCCGAGAAGCGTCCCTCACGGTTTTACCCTCCGTCTACGTTCGCCTGAATATGGCTTTCAGCGTGAACTGGCATACGCTCCTCGACGAACTTGACGATCTCCCCGAGGATGCTACGCTGATTACGCCGCTGTCGCACGACCGATTCCGGATCGACGACGTACAGGAGCAACGCGTCATCATCACCGGAGAGAACACAGCCGAGAAGCGGTCACTTCAGCGCGACCAGTTTGAGACGTTGTACCGACGTATCACCGATGAGCCGGGCGGGTTCGAACTTGACCGCCTCCCAGCTGACGCGGACCCGTACCCGACGGTGTTGAGCCTCCACCCACAGTTCGAGATCGACGAGGACGCGGGTGTGATCACCGAGACGGACGGCCCGACCTCGACGCAGCTCCTTGATACCGACCCCGACCCCGAACGCGAAGAACGATCGGAGCCGGACTTGGACGTGTATGCGGACTCGCTGCTGCTTGTAGACGCCCTTGAACGCCACGACGTGACCACGTTGTCGGAGATGGAGACGGACGCGCTGGTGAACCTCTATACGCTGCTGTCGGACGTCCAGCGCAACGCCAACGATCTCCGCCAGGGCGTGGCTGGGGTGCTCCTGAGCCGACTTCACCACGACCGACCTGTGAGTGGCCCGTTCGGGTCCGTCCAGCGCACGACCCGTCGGAATCGATCGCTGAAAGACGAGGACGAGGTACTGGCGAAGCTGGAAGACGCAGGTATCGATCGCGAGCGCGTGACGGGCATCGACCGGAGCAAGGTCGACGATGCGTTGGAGGTCACAGACTTGTCCGAGGCGGATGTATACGACATCGAGGAGAGCGAATACGTCCGCAAGGCCGACGTTGACGAGGAAGTCAAAGAGACGCGTCTACAGGGACTCAAGGAACAGCTCGCGGCGACGGAGGGTGAAGAGGCCGAGGAACTACGCCAGGAGATCGAGAATCTTGAGGGTCGTATTGACGAGCTCACGAGTTTTCGGACAGGAGCAGAAGTCCACGAATGAGATGCCGGGTCCGTTTTTCGGTTGAAGGACGGGTGTGGGGCTCAGAGTAGTATTATCGGGAGACCGAGGAGGTGCCACTCACAAACGGTTGGCCGGCACTCACAGTCTGTGTCTGAACTAACCCCCTCAATTATCCCGCACGTACCTATTTGCCAGTACGTACGGCCGCAGTCTCTTGATTTTCAAGATCATTTATATACTCCAAAGAGACGGCTATATTGATGATTAAGAGCAACCGACAATTACCCCTCGCATCGACTCTAAGTACGTGGTAGTGTCGCAGATAGTATCGATCCCACCTCGACAAGTAAGATGGGCGAGACGCCACGCAGAGGCGCGTAACGAGTTCTACGAGGATGAAACGGATTGGAATGATACCCGAGAGGGCAATCCGATAGAAGACAACTTCGTCGGGATCATGGGTGAACTCGGATTCGCCATCTACTATGATTTACAGGTAGACGCGAACATCTTTGAAATCTCGGATGGGGGTTCAGATTTCACTGTGCAGGTCAACAATGAAATACGTGAGGTGGACGTGAAGACTCGACGAAAGTATCCTGATCGGCTTTGGGTAAAAGAACACGCGCTTGATGCGGACTATTATGTCTTGGCGTATATCGACCGTCCGGACGATCTGGAGACACTTGTGGGATGGCGCGTTGAATTATTCGGCGGTGCATCAAGAGATGAATTGCAGGATGCGACACGCGTTGAGTCTGACTACGGGTTTTGGAACCGCTCTATTCTTATTGAGGATCTTGACGCACTTCCTGATCCAGAGTCGATTACCTCGGGTTAGTATCGCGTAGTCCTGTTCGGTAGGTGGTTATATAAAGAAAGCCGCTGAAATAGGGATGTTAGCCGCGATTAAGAAGCAAGAATAGCCGCTAACCGGCTCAAACGCCGGTTTAGGTGCGTTTGTGCTTAGGACGCTGTCCCGTAGGGGTCCGCAGGTTCGAATCCTGTCCCGCGCACTCCGACGGCTCCGCCATCACCCGATTTTTGCGCCGGCAGGAGCATACATGACGGAAGAACTACCAATAATGCTGGAACGCTGTGACGTTCCACTTCCCGGCAATCTTGATCCCAATCGAAGCATCGTGGTCGTCCCGGAAACGCACGACGGCGTGCTATCCGAGAAGCAACGGGTCGATTACCGCGACCAGCGGGCGCGGTTCCTCTCATGGCTGTTGAACGTCGGAAAGTCGCCAACGGAGGGCGAAGGTTACTCGCAATATACCGTATACTCGACAAGTTACCGTACGGCCCGCTTTGATAGGTGGGTATGGCAACATCGGGACGAGTACCGATACCCACCCGAGAGAGGCCGCCTTCCTGCTGGATGAGATGAGCGACATCGAAAACGACGAAACTCGTTACCCTTCCGTCCGAAGCGAGGCCCGGCGGCTCCGGCGGAAGGCCGAGGCCGCCCTCACCGAGTAGGCAACCGACGTTCTTCGCGGGGAACAATCACGCGCGCCGCCGAGTGCGGCGTATGGAATGAAACAGCCGAGACCCCACCGACGACTTCGAGGCGACCGAGGGATGACCGACCGGAGTATCCGAGTCAAGTTGACGAAGACGGTCGGGCCGAACCAGTATCCAGAGCGAGGACTGTTCACGGTCACTCCCGACGAGGCGAGGCTCCTCGTTCGGGGTGTGGTTCTGGAGATGGTCCGGGAGCGGCTTGGCGGGATGGAAGGGACTCCGCCGAGGGAGCAGGTTCTCGACGAAGCCCTCAACGTTCTCGCGGACATCGAGGACGACATAGAGCAACTGTACGATGACGGCGAGGATTGATTGGCCCCGGCGTCATCGGGTTCGGAATCGTGGTGATTCGACGCGAGTGGTGGCCCCTATGCTCGCGCTCGCACTCTACGTGTACTCCAGTTCGTCAACCGGCTTCTGGATTATGCGGAACACCTCGCGGGCGCGGAAGACACGGTTTCGACTTTGGCCCGTGATTTCTTCCAACACACCGTCGTCTTCCAACTTGCTAACGGCATTATTCGCGGCTCCGTACGTCATATTGAGGAGTTCGCTCGCTTCGTTGACGGTGAGATACGGTTTCGTGAATACCTCCATAGCGAGATGTGAGACGGAGTTTGGCCCATCCTGATACCGTTCGCGGTACTCGTCACGAAGGTCGAGGAGTTCGGAGGCTCGACTGAACGCCTCTTGAGCCTGTTGGGAGATTCCTTCGAGGAAGAACGTCAACCACTCCACCCAAGCATTGTCGCGGCTTACAGCCAGCAGTCTGTCCGTGTACTCCTCCCGGTTTCGATTGAAGTACGAACTCGGGTAGAGGTACGGTTCGGGGAGTAGTTCCTTGTCACACATCATCAGCATGATGATGAGCCGGCCCATCCGTCCGTTTCCGTCCCGGAAGGGATGAACCGTCTCGAACTGGTAGTGGACCAACCCGATGTCGATGAGCGGCTGGTACGCCCCTCCCGTCTGCATGTACGTCTCCAAGTTCTGCATCGCGTATGGGACGACCGAGGGCGGCGGCGGAACGAACCGTGCTTCGGTCCCACGGCCTCCGATGTACACTTGGGTATCTCGGAACTCTCCGGGCTGTTTGTCCTCCCCACGGACGCCGCTCATCAGCGTCTGGTGCAGGGTCCGGACGAGGTTGAGGTCAATCCCTCCGTCCATCTCCTCAATCCCTTGAAAGACCGCTCTCACGTAGTTGTGAACCTCTTTGAGTTCGTTCCGGCTCGGGCCGCCCCCCTTCTCCCGCCCGGCTTCGTACTCGTACACGTCCGAGAGAGTGACTCGGGTTCCCTCAATCTCGGAGGAGACGACAGCCTCCTTGTAGATGAACGGGCTAATCAACATACTCGGGTTGTCTACCCGCCGCCCGATGCCGCTCAGTTGGCCGACGTTACTGGTCGCTCTCGTGAACACATCCAGCAACTCCCCCTCGATACTGATTTCGGGAGGGAGAGGGTCCGGCTTGAAGCCTATGTCTCCGTCGGAGTTCACCAACTCCCCGGACATTCCGCCCTCTTTGAACCGCTCAACGTCCATGTATTCCATCACTTGGGGCACGCATATTTTACTATTTTCGGCTTGACTACAATATGATGGTTGGTAGAGGGCCTATATTTCAGCCTACCACGATTCGCTATAATTTGGAGAAAGATGGAAATGGAGCGTGGTACGTCATCCTGTGGAGAAAGACGGTACGAAAGAGCAGTCGCAAGTGGTGGAATACGACGTGGAAAGAGAGTGCATGTTGTAGTGTACGACAGGATAGTACAACAAGGCGTGAAAGGAGAGGTCATGTTGTAGTGTACGACGAGATGGTGAAATAAGACGCCGAAAAGGAGGATGTATTGAAGCGTATGACGGGAGAGGAAAATAAGACACAGAATGAGACCGCGTGTCGGAGTGTACGACTGGAATCAGCCGCCGAACCATTAGCCCGGTTCGTCCTCCTGTTTCCTCCGTCCGTTTGCTGGCGTTCGCCGTTGTTTCCGGGACCGTGCCTCTCTGGGCAGCGACCTCATCGCGTCGATGTTCGGAAGTAGCGACCGCGGGACTTCTGTCGAAAATGGAAACAGCCTGTATCGCCGGCCCGGAGGAGAGCTTAAATAGAAACGCCCCGTTGCATTGATTACTGGCACGAAAATCGGGTACGATTTAAATAGCCACTTCGAGCGTGACGGAGCGAAGCGGAGTCACGCTGTCGGCGCTTAGGACGCTGTCCCGTAGGGGTCCGCAGGTTCGAATCCTGTCCCGCGCATTCACGACGTCCGAGGAGATCGTGAGATTGAGTGGGTTCGCGCCGTGGTGTTCGCGGACTTTGACCTGAATACGTCCGTCGCGCCATTCTTTCAAGCCGCTTACTCGAACGTGTCGGCGCTCGGCCTGCTCTGCCTGTAGATTCGGACCTCTTGAGTCCGAAGACGAGTTCTAGAACGAACTGGGGAGATCCAGCTCGGATCATGTTCCGGCAGACCGAGGGCATCGCCAGGCGACACGCGAACGTACCAGTGCTTCTCAGCGCCCCAATCGCATGTGAGTCACCCACAGTCTTAAACGGTTTTAGATGATTTGTCTGATGTATGGCCGACGACAAGCAAGGGCGAGAGAAACAGGCCCGTGACGCGACGCGCCGCCAGCAGCGCCGGGACATCGAGACCGATCTTGAGCGCATGGACGAGCCCGAGCCGCCCATCGAGGACGAGGAACTGCACCTCTTTGAGGAGCGCATTGAACCCTTGCGGTTCCCGGCAACCGGAAAGGCTGTTGTTGAGGCGGCGGGCGAGCACGAGCTCACGACCGAGGAGGATACGTATACCGTTCGTGAACTCATCCCCGAGTCCGAGCGACACCAGTATGAGAGTCGTCAGGCGGTGCGTGCGCAAGTCCAGCGGCCAACGGTTGCCGGCGCGATGAAGCGGATTGTCGAGGCCAGCGATCAACTTGAGGAGGTCTCCCAGCGCAAGACCCGACAGAACGCCTACGAGAAGACACTCCGGGCGCTCAAGACGATCGAAGCCGACGACGAGGATGAGGGCATCCGCGTTGTGACCGACTGGATTCTTGAGCAGATCAACGAGGATGGGCACCTTCCTAGCTCGCGTGAGGTCAGACAACGCGCCGCGGAGTTCTGCCGGGACAACGACATCCCGATCAGTGACAACGACTGGCTCGGAGCGTGACTACTCCGAGAGGTCGAAAACGAGCCGATCGTCCGGCTCAACGCTGTGTTCGGTCGTCCAGTCGTAAGGCACCTCAAGGACGTACTGTCCATGACCGGAATAGCGCTGGGCGGCCCCGTTCTCATCGGGCCCCGGCTCGGGGGCGTGATGAATCCGGGTGATCCGCCCCTCAGCGGCCGCGTAGATGATATCGATCCCGAAATCCATGTCCTTCATGTAGAACTCCCGGTTCGCCGTGGTTTCGAAGACAAAGAGCATACCCCATCCCGGCCGAAGGGTCTCGGTAGCTGAGAGTCCCCGCTGCCGCTCGGGCGGGTCGTCAGCGATCGCGGCTGTGACCGCTGCGCGTTGGGTGCCATCAGGGGTTTCCGCGGCAACGGGCGTCGTTGGATAGTCGGTGTAGATCGTCGGCACCGTCTCGTCGGTGGCAGACGCCCCTGATCTCCCGAGACAGCCGGCCGTCGCCAGTCCGATGCCGGCGAGCACCCCTCGTCGCGTCCGTTTGTCCACGGGTACGCATGGGTTGACTCGCGCCTAAGCCCTCCGGTTCCGTCGCACCCGCGGTGCTCTTGATGCTCGATCCCCTGATACAGCTATGAGTTGGCACACGGTTGCGATCCGTTCTGTCGAGTCGGTTGGGCCGGACACCGTTGCGGTCACCCTTGAGACCCCCGCGGGACTCTCGGCCGTCCCCGGGCAGTTTCTCAAGCTTCGTCGAACGATGAACGGCGATCCCGTCACCCGGTTTTACTCGCTGTCGGCAACCAGCGATGGGCTTGAGGTCACTGTCGCAGTCGACCCAGCGGGCAGTCTCTCACCGTGGCTCGTGGAGGCCTCGCCCGGCGCTACCGTCGAGATCGACGGCCCCTACGGGCAGGCGTTCTACGAGGATGCCCCGACGGTCGTGCTGCTTGCCGGCGACGTTGGGGTTGCCCCGGCTGTGGGGGTCGCCGAGCGTGCGCGGGCCGCCGGTGCGCAGGTGACGCTTGTCTATGCCGACGATGTTCGGCTCCACGAGCGCCGGTTAGCCCGACTGGCCGCCGGTGGAGTGTCGGTACGAGTTCTGCAGGCTGAGGCCGATCTGGCCCCGGCATTGGCCGACCGTCTGCCGACGGACGGGCGGGTGTTCGTCTATGGCTTTGCCCCCTTCGTTGAGCGAGCCACAGCCGCCATCGACGCGGCTGGTGGCGACGCCGAGACGGCGACGATCGAGAACTTCGGCTGAGCGGTCGTCACCGTCATGTGGCGGCCGCCCGTCGTTCCACTATCGATGTACCTGCCTGATGAGACCTGGCCCGATCTACAGTCGTATTTTGACACCGAATCAATCGCTGTCGTGCCCTTGGGCTCAACCGAACAACACGGTCCACACCTGCCGGAGGGGACCGATCACTTCATCGCCGAGGCCTTTGCCCGCGAGGTGGCTGACCGCCTCGATATCCTGTGTACGCCACCGGTTCGGATCGGCGTGTCGCCACATCACCGGCAGTTTCCGGGGACGATGTGGGTCGATCCGCCGGCCTTCCGGGCGTACGTCGAGTCCTTCGCGCGGAATCTCGCCTACCATGGCATCGATCGGATCGTCTTCGTGAATGCTCACGGCGGAAACGTCGAACACCTCCGTGAGGTCGGCCGCCGCCTCCGCGACGACGAGGTGCTCTATGCAATCGAGTGGATGTGGAACGAGTCGATCCCTGATCTCGTGGACGACCTCTTCGAACACAACGGCCCACATGGCGGGCCCAAGGAGACGGCGATGATCCAGTACCTCGCTGGTGAACTGGTCGCCGAGGATCGGATCGAGGACGCCCGCGACGGCGGTCTCGTTAACTGGCAGACCGACGAGAGCGTCCGCCGCCACGGCGCTCGGGTCTTCTATGACTCGATCGATAACACCGACAACGGCGTGCTTGGCGACCAAACCGACGCGACGGCCGCAAAGGGTGAACAAATGTTTGAGGCAGCGGCCGACCAACTCACTGCGCTCTGTGAGTGGCTTGATGCACAGCCTTTCGAATCGCTGCTGCCAAAATCGCGGGTCTGATC
>CAZFMU010000062.1:0-9493 GCA_964520165.1 uncultured Salinarchaeum sp.
ACTGTGATCGGAAGCGTTCCGTTGAACCGCTCGTTGAGCCGTTCGGTGACGTTCTCGACGCCGTCATTGACCGCTTCCGTTGCTGCCGTGCGAGCGGCCTCCTGGCCGATTGTAATGACCTCTGAGACCGGTCCTTCTGGGACCGCTGCCGCCTGGCTCCCAATGGCTGTCTCGAATGTCACCCGGAGTCGGGTCGCGACCCGGTCCCGTCCGACGGCGTCGTCGGCGGCGACGGCGGCGATTGCCGCTGCGGCGTTGCCATCTTCCATCGCTTTGACCCGGTACGCTGGACGCGGCCATCGCGTGAGGCCCTGCTCGACGGCCGTTCGTGCCTCGGGATATGAGCAGTCTGTGGCGTCGACCACCGTATCGATAGCGGCGCGCTCAACCGGTTCGAGTCCGGCGGCCACCTCGGTTCGGAGTGTTGCCTGCTCACGCGCAAGCCGTGGGGCAGCGAGTTCATGCGGGATATCATCGGTCGCGCGCAGTGCCTCCGCCGCCGTCGATAGCGAGACGGTATCCCCAACGAACACCCGGTTTAGGACCGCATTGGTGATCTCATCGACTGGCACCGCGGCGATCGTTGTCGTCCGGATTCCCAGCGGATGGTGTCGTTCCCCCGGTTCGAGACGCCCGCGGGGGCCGATGTCGGTCACACCCTTCCGGGTTGGATAAGCCGGCTCCGTCTCGACGGCGAGCGTGAGGTTCGTCGCCGGTGAATCGGGAACGATCGGCTCCGCCTCAGGTCGGACGTAGTCAGCCCCGTGCTCAAGTACCTCATCGACGGCGCCCTGTGTGGCCGACACGCTCTTACCGAGCTGGCCGACAACCGCGTCTTGGATTGTTTTGGTTCGGTCGCTGTGTCCGCCGAGTGCCTCGATGACCTGTTCGAGATACGCCGCCCGAGCGGCAACGACCGCCCGGTGGGGTCGGTTCTGGTACCGTGGTGGTGCATCAACCAGTGCTGGCGTGCGTTCATGAACGTGCTGGGCAAGCCCTGCTGCCGGATTCGCACCGGTCACCGCTTCGGTTCGATCGGCGTGGACCTCGATGTCGCGGACCGTCTCCCGAACGGCGGCAACATCGGCGTAGACCCACTCCATGACGGCGTTCGGCGGGTCAATCTCAACGCGGACCGGACGCTCGTCCACCTCGCCCTCAACCGCTGTTTCCGCGACTCGATCCACCCCGCCGCGGGTGGTGATCAGCCGCGCCTCGGCCCGTTCGGCTGCCGTTGGCCCATCGATTCCCGCCGGAGGATCGCCAGCAGAGGTAAGATCCACGACCGGCCGCGACGGGGCCTCCGGTATCGACACGGGGTGCCCGTGTATTGCGATCCCCACCCGATAGCTCTCCTCGTAGCGGAGTTCACGGGTACTTCGGTTACGCCCGTCGCTGTAGGTCTCGGTTATCGTCCGTTCGGCCGTTACCTGTCGGCCCTCGCTCATGAGTTGCTGCCAGTCGCCGGTCGCTTGCGGACTGCGGGCGTGCCCCGACGTGACACGCTCGATATCGAGATCCGCGTCTCTGTCGATCAGCCGGTAACCGCCTGGCGGCCGGGGCTCACGCGTACTGCGATGACGGTGGGTCCGGTCGACCTGGACGGCCAGTTTAGCCTCGATGTCGTGGGCCGCCGAGATGAGCTCTGTGAGGTCGCGGTCCCCATCGAGCAACCCCTCGAAGGCCTCGTCTGCGACGGTATCGACGGCGACCGTCGCATCTCTCTTTTTGCTCCCTGGTGGTGCGAGACCGTTTGCCCCGTGGTTTGGATCGGGCAGCCCTCCGGCGAACAATCCGTGTAGCTGTCCTGGCAGGGTCTCCTTGGCAGCAACCTTCGCGGTCGCCCGTGCAAGCGCCTGCTCGGCGGCAGGATCACTCGTTCCGAAGGCCACCCGTTGTTGATCAATCGCACTGCTGGCAGCGGCCAACTCGACGTGTCGATGCGCGATGACATCCTTGATCGGGGCCCCTGTCCACTGGGCCCATCCACGTGCCCAGCCCATGGCGTACAACCGACCGGTGAGTCCACGTCCGAGCCCGGGACCGGCCGCTGGACTCCGGTTCAACCGCGTCTCGAACCGGTTCACGCGGTTGTGCATCGTCAACACTGGCGTCGCAGCGGTCACGGTGATCGTCTCGCGCGCCTGTGAGATCACACGATCGTCCCGGCTAATTCGTACGTCGAGCCCCTCGATACGCACGCGAACCGAGCCGTTCCCAGCCGCTTCGACGGTGGTCCGGTCAATCGCCGTTCGGGCGGATGCGTCGTCGGTGACCGGTGGTAACGTGGCCGTTCCGCGCTTGCCGGCCACCCGTTCGGCTGTATTATCGAGCCGTTGCTGTGTCTCGGCGTACACGAGTAACTCAAGATAGGACCGGAATGGCCGGTCGTCCTCAAGTACGCGCCCGAACCCGGCCGGTTCAACTACGGGGTTTGCGGCAGCGACGGCTCCGGCCGTCTGTGTGGCCTCCCGAACGGTCGTTTCGGCTGCCGCAACGGTTCGATCGCTCGCCGTCAGCGCGCCACGGTCGACGGTCGATTCGCCGAACGGCACCGCGGCGATCGTCGCTGCGCTGACCAGGATGAACGCACCGATCACCGCGAAGGGCACCCGGGCTCGGTCGTCATCGACAAGTGACACTCCTTGACTCATGACTGCCAGGTGTACACGACGACCTCGACGGTCGTCGGGGCCGTGGTGCGGTTTGAGACCGTCACGTTCGCGTCCGCGAGTCGATCCGCGAGCCCGATAGCGAGATACCGATTGGCCCACGTTGCGGATGTCGCGTTGGTCGGCCGGGCCGGATCGACGCCGAATGCCTCGCTTGCCGCCCGGTATCGAGCGGTGATGACCCGACGATCCTCGCCGGGCGAGACGCGCGCTGGGGCGGTCCGTGTCGGCGGAAACATCGCGTCGACGGTCGCCTGAGCGACCGCACGGGTGTGATTCGGGTGGTGTGTCTGCCAGTCCTGCGTGTCGATCGCAACGACTACCCGGGCGGCGTGGACATCGACATCCGACGGTGGACTCGGACCGACCCGTATTCGGCCTGCTATCGGCCCGTCTTCGACCGGTACCCAGCGCGCGGTAATGGCGACCTGGCCATCCACACCCGCGAGGATATTCTTCGTGGCACCGGTCACCGCCCGCTCGTAGCTCCCCGCCGGAGCGATCGGCTGTCCGTCAATGCTTGCGTTCGCGATGGCAGCCGATGCCAGCAGTCGAGCGACCGTCCCGTGATCGTGCCGCGAGTGGTTGTAGGTGGCCCCTACAGGACCGGGAGTATACGTTATCGACTCGGTTGCAGTTCCAAGGAGTGTCGCCGTGTCGGCCGCCCGATCCGGCGGCGGTGCCGGAGCTGTCTGTGTCACAACCACGCCGATCGCGGCGCTCATCAACAGCAGTCCGAGACTCACGTCAAGCACCGTGCTGACGCCCCGATCGGTCGTCTCAGACACGCCAGACCGCCACCGTGAGTGTCCCCGGCCGTTTGACCCCCGGACGAACCTGCACGGATACGGGGCGTGATGCGCGATCGGCTTCCGGCGGTGGCGTCGGTCCCCGGTGATGGTGCGTCCTGAGTGTCTCAAGCGTCACGTTCGCCCGGTATCCCGGCGGTGCCGGACGGTCGAGTACATCAAGTGCTTCCGGGGTGATTGTTCCCCCGGAGACGACCGCGGCTGCCGTCCGATCGAGTGTCGGTCCAGCGACCGATCGATCGTCGATCGGGGCCGCATCGTGAAAGACGGTCGCCACCATCGCCAGGCCGATACAGATCGCGAACACACCGGCGATAGCCGCCAGCGGTTCAACCTGTCCCCGACGGCCGGGTATTGGGTCCATCACGACTGTACCCCGACGAGCGTCGCGTCGGTTTTATTCCACGCCACGGCGCGTACGGTGAGTCCCGCCTCAACGGTCTGCCACCGTGGCTCGTGTGTCTGTGCCCGTCCAAGCGCCTGATCAAATTCCGCCTCCGAGTCGAAGGCGTACTCCGGTGGCGCTCCATTGAGGACCGTTGCAAGCGGCGTCCCCGGGATGACCGGAACGACCGGTCCGAACCGATACCGCGCCGTATCGATCGTTCCATCCCGGTCGACGGCAATTCGGGTCGATTCGATACGCACTCGATCGGCGGCAAGCGGGTGATGGCCGCTACTTGGTGCCGGGCCGGCGGCGACTGCATCGACCGTCTCCGCCGCCGGGGTGGCTGACGGGGCGGCGGCCGTCGAGAGATCAAAGCTGATGCCGGCGATCACCGTACTCACGATCGAGAGGGCGATAAACGCGTACCACGCATCGACAGGTGGGCCGAGCATGGACGGTCTGGCCGGCCGATCCGGTATGAACCTGCGCTAGATCAGGAGTCCGGCCCCCACGTACGCGATGAGGAACGTCGTCGTCGCCGAGACGGTCGCGACCCCGGTGCGGTAGCCGATGGCCGGCCGATCAAGTCCCTGCTCAAGTGTGGTCGATAGGATCACCAGCACGGTAGCCAGGATCAGGACATACGCTCCGATGGCGAGTCCCAGCCCGTCGACCGGGAGCGTCGCGACGGCCTCGTCATCGCCAAGCGTCCGGAGGCCGTCGGCGAGCGCGACGGTCGCGCCAGCAACGAGCGGCCCGAATACCGCCGCGGTGTTCTTGAGCGTCCCGGTGACCTGTGCGAGCTCATGATGGGCCTCACGCTCAACCGTCTGCAGTTCACTGAGGTGATCGGCCATCGACACGATCGCGTGTCCGGCTGGCTGACCCTCCTGGCTGGCCAACGCGAGAAGCGTGGCCATGCTCTGAGTCCGGGCGCTCGGGAGTGTCGAGACAACCCCGTGGTCTCCGATTAGTGCATCACCGACACCGATCGAGAGGACACGCTGTCGACGGGTGGCTTCTGTCAGCACATCGCCGATTGCACCGGGGAGTTCGACACCCGCACGCTCGATCCCCCGCTCGACGGAGTGCCCTCCGCTCACGCGCCGGCCGATCAGGTACAGCGCGTCCGGAAGCCCGTCCTCGATTTCGCGCACTCTGTTTCGGACGGTCATGATCGGCCGGTACCACACCGCGAGTGCGACCCCGCTTCCGATGCCGAGTCCCGCCAGTGGTGCCGTCCAGGGGGCAATACCGCTCGCGGCGAACACCGCGGCTCCACCACCAGCAAGCACGCCAGCGACCGGAGCGGGCCACCGGCGGTCGGAAACTGTCGGATGCGCGCGTGTCACCGTCGGTGCGGGAAACGCGACCGGCCGACGCAGGAGCAGCCACCCGGCCGCACCGATGAGGCCAGCCGGCAGGAGCACGTCGTAGATCACGACGATCGTGGGGACCGTGATGTCAATCCCGGCCATCCGCGCTCCCGGCACGACGGCGACGAGCGCCAGCGGTAACAACACGCCGAAGGCGTAGATTCCCGTTGCCGGTCCGCTGACGGTGCCGACAAACGCCTGCATCTGGTCGTTTGTTCCCCGAAGAACGGTCTCGAGTGCGCGGTCAAGCGTTCGCTCGCGACGCGCCGGTGGGGCATCGGCCGCCGCGCCGAGCAGGTGGAGTGCCCGCTCAAGCGCCGGGAACCACGGCCGCCACTCCTCGCCGAAGGTATCGACACCGGTGCCGGGTCGGCCGGCAGCGCGGCGGACGTGTCGTCTCAGACTACTCGCAAGTGGACTCTCCCCGGTGTCGGCTGCGAAGGCAACCGCTGCCTCCTCTGAGGGTTCGATACGCATTCGTAATACTGCGCGTCCAACAATCCCCGGGGCGGCACCGAGTGCGCGCGTCCGGGCGAGCGTCGCGAGTGCAACCGGACCGCTGTGGACGAGGTGGGTCGCTCCGAGTCCACCGAGGATGGCGGCGAGCCCGATCGCCGGGATGCCGAGGCCGACCAGCCCAACGACAGCAGCAGCAATCGTGCCGATCACGCCGCCAAGCACGTACCCCGCCCGGACGACCGTTTCCGCCGACAGGTCGCGATCGATCCCCAGAAATCTGAGCGCACGGGTTAACTCCGGGCTGGTGTCGACCGGCCAGGGATAGCCGGCGGCTGCGCGATTGAGCAGCCGCTGCATGGTCATTGGGTTCCCTGTTCCTGCCGTGCATACGCGGTTGTCACTGCTGCAGGGGTGTGTTCACCGCGGGTGGCGAGGGTATCGATGAACTGCCCGCGGTCGGTGATGTGTTCGTGGACCGCCGCGTAGGTCTCTTCTGGACGGGTCAGCGTCTCGACGAGGTGGCTGTTTCCTCGTTCGATCCGGCCGCTCGTAACCGCTGTCGCAACGGTTGTCTCGTCTGGCCCTTCAAGCCGGTACAACGGCTCAAACCGAACCGTCTCCTCGCCGACCACCTCCTCAATTAATTTGATCCGGCGACCGCGGTCGCCCGTCGGCGTACGGTAGGCCTCAACGGTCACCAGAAGGTCAGTCGCCGCAAAGGACGACTCCGGGACGTCCAGATCGGCTGTGACACGCTCTTTGACATCGGCACCGGTGTCACCGTGAATCGTTCCGAGGACCGCCGCGCCACTCGCCCCAACCCGCATGGCCTCATAGAGAACTCTCGCCTCTGGCCCCCTGACCTCGCCGACGACAAGGGCGCTCTCACCGAGACGGAGCGCCGTCCGGAGTGCCTGTTGCGGATCAATTCCCGGACCTTCCTCAAGGGTTGCGTGTAACGGCTGGACGTTTCGGCCGTGGTGCTGGAGCGTGTCGACCGGCAACTCAGGAGTGTCTTCGATTGTGATCGTTCGTGTTCCAGCTGACAGCTCCCACAGCAGCGCCCCGAGGAGCGTTGTCTTCCCGGCTCCGCGGGCGCCCGCAACCAGGATCGCGGCGTCTCGTCGAATGGCGACCGAGAGCAGTCCGGCGACGGCTGCCGGCACGGTTCCGTTGGCGACGAGCTTCGGAAGTGTGAACGGCACTGCGCCACCGGTCCGGAAGGCGAAGGCCCGGCCATCAGTCGCCGGCGTCGATACTCCGGCGACCCGAACATCGGTCCCACCAACGGTCGCGCTGGCGTCGAGGGTTGGTGCGGCCCGTGAAAACGATCGGCCGCTCTCACGCCGCAGCCGCGAGGCGATGGCCGCTGCACCATCGGTGCTGAGTCTAGCGTTCGTCTGCATCTGCTCGCCACCACGAATGACCCAGAGGCGATTCTCGGCTGCCGGTGCCGTTGCGTATACATCGCTGATCGCGTCATCGGCGAAGAACTCCTCGATAATCCCGTATCCGGTGGTGTGCTTTTCGAGGACGGCGGCGGCCCGTCGTATCGGGACCTCCCCGAGATCGTCGCGTACCGTACGAACGGCATCGATCGGGCCATTGACATCAGTGGCCGTCTCTGACTCCGCCAGCCAGTCGTATGCATCGGCGAGCGCGGCGACAGCATCCGGGTCGAACGCCAACTCCGGCGGTTCGACGTGGTAGTAGGGGGTCCCGGCGTCCGGGCGATCGTAAACACGCGCCGTACCCCCCGTTGTCAGTGTGATCTGCTCACGACAGACCGCTTTGTCCGGTGGTTGACGGTATATTGCGGCGTGGGCAATCGTCGGTTTTACCGCTGGCCGAAACGCCCGTTCGTAGGTCTTCGCACGTCCGGCCGCTGCTTTGAGGCCTGTCTCCTCGGCGAGTGTCGCGATCGGATCCGGACGGGCCTCGGCGACGGCCGCGGCGGCAAGCGGATCGCGACGCGTGCGATCGGCGAGTGTCGCATCGTGGTCAACGACGAGTGCCGCGAACCGTCCGGCGGCCGCCAAGAGCGTGACTGGTAGCCCACGGTACCACCGTTCAATTCCCGGTGTGTATACCCGGAGCGCATCGGGCTCTCGTCCGGCGAGCAACTCGATGGCGGCCGCTCGACACGCCGGTGTGTCGACCAGCGAGTGGCCCCCGTCGGTCACCACGATCGTCTGCCCATCGTCACCGGGACGACACGCCGGTGTCGGCTCAGAGGAGCGCCCTCTGACGCCGAACCGTTCGAGCACCTCGTGCATACGGCGGTATCGCGGCGGTTCGTCGTTTAAGTTTCAGGCTCGGTGTTTTCCCCCGCGACGCGACCCGCAACGAGTGACTGTGAAAAGGTCTCACACTACCGTCTCACTTTAGTCAAGACGCTCGATGTAGACTGTCCGTGTCGCGTTGACGTATTGCAATGAGAGCACCAGGTGGTGTCGACCGGCTGCGGTGAGTGTGATCGCCTCGTGATCACTGCGGGGACGAACGACGACGCGTGCGTCAGTCTCGAATGGAACCGTATCACTCGGGCCCTCAACGATCCGGTAGGTCAATCCTTCCGCGTCGATGCGTACCGACTCGACTGCCGCAGCCGAGAGGTCCCGCTCCGGAAGATCAACCGTTACCACCCGGCGTGCACCAGGCGCTGGCGGTTCGATCGCGTCCTCGCTCGCGGCAAGGGCGGTTGCCGCGGCACGCACACTCTGGAGGTCCGATGTCAGTGTGGTCTCAGTCCGCTGTATCTGTGCATTCTCGATGGCCGGCACTGCGGCGGCGAGAATCGCAACAGCGAGTGTCACAGTCAGTACTGTTCGAATCACAGCTCCGTCCGGAGTCGCTCAAGCAGTCCCGGCTCGCCACCGTCGTTGTCCGTGTCGGACACCTCCGGGCTCGCCGATACGGTCGCGGCGGCCGGTTGATCGTCGTCCGGTGTTGGAGTCGACTCACGCGGGAGCGGGGACGCTGTCTCCGTCGCTGCTGGCCGCTCGATGGTCGGTTGCGGGGCCCCTTCGAGTGACTGAATCCGGGATTCGAGATCTTCCACTCCGGCGAGGGCCGCGTTGGCCCGCTGTTCGAGGTCGTCGTCGATCCGTTCGATGTGGCCGACGTACGCTTCGAGCGCCCTGATTGCCGCTTCGAGTTCGCCGATGCGCGTTTCGAGGTCGTGCGCGTCAGCCGTGGACTGGCCCGGCTCATAGCTCGACATGCTGGTCCGTGGCCGCGGATTCGGACTTAAAACTGGGCCAATCCTTTTACTCGCCGTTGCACAACATCGTGGCGTGTATCCGGCACGCGATCGGGTCGTCCATGCGGCGTGGATCGAGGAACTCGCCACAGCAGCGGATACACTCGATCTCGATGAGGAGGCCCAGTCGGTGGCGGTTGATCTGTTCTTACACGATGTTCCGGCCGCGGACCGGTCAAAGCGAGCGGTTGCGGGCGCAAGTCTCTATGCTGCGGCACTGATCACCGGACAGGAGCGATCGCAGGGTAGTGTTGCGGCGGCACTCGGAACCTCGCGGGTAAGCGTACAGCAGCGCTGGAAACAGCGCCTGCGTGTCGCCGGCTTTGACCCACCGTCGTGGTGACCCGACCGTAGACGAGAATTCCTGCCTAAGACCGCTGTGGTAGCTGAGGAGCCCGGAGTGGGTCACTCGCCGATAGCAGACTGTCTGGTCCCCTCGTCGGCGATGACGCGTCCGTGTTCGTCGATCTCATCGCGGAGAATGCGGGTGCTTGAGATGATGTCGCCGTCCTCGGCGCGCACATGAT
>CAZFMU010000063.1:0-9392 GCA_964520165.1 uncultured Salinarchaeum sp.
TAATATCCCCACGCTTGGGATTCCTCCGCGTTCACGCGGAGGAGGATGTCAAGTGATAGATCAGCGTAAACGTTGGGATTACAACCGGCCTATGTCACGTGGTTTGTGGCATCTCATGTCGGCTTCATCCACACCCCTGAAGGGGTGGGCTTTCGCCTCGCTACCGCTGTAAGCGGGTCGATGCCGCATCTCATGACGTCCGGAAGGTGAGTCGTTTTTGCCCTCCGTCAGTTAAGATCCGGCGGCGATGCCTCCACAGGAGTCCGACGAGCGAATCGGTTATACCGAATGCATTCATGCTTGTGGCCATACGAACGTTCAGGCCGCTCACGCCAGCACGCTTGAGATTACGACCGACGACTACCTGACGCCGGCCGGCGACTGTATCGTCGGGATCGAGGCCGACCGGGCGCCGAGTAGTTTTGCTCCCGCCTTTGTCGCCGCGTGTCAGCACGTCGATGCACAGATTGAACTTGCGCTCACGGTCGGCAGTCGAACAGCAACTGTTGTCGGCCGCGGTGATCCGTCGTTGACCTTCGAGAGCGATCGCTCTCTCGTCGTTCGCACCAGTGAGTACGTCGACGACCGCACCGTCATGGTTGAGGCGGACACCGCCGCTACTGATCTCCCGCGGTCGCTGGTTTCTGCCCTCGCCGATGGTGCGTCACTAACTGCTACGCTCCGGGTTGAAGTCCCTACGACGTAGTCCCGCCCGCAGACGGATCGACACGCAGTTACCCGGCTGGTGGGTACTACGACCATGGACATCCGTGAGTTGCACCGGGCGCTGGTCGATCTTCACGGACAACCGGACCAGGCCTACAGCGAAGACGGCGTACGACAGTTGCTCACGACGATTCTCTCACAGAATGTCACCGGCGAACAGACCGCCCGGGCCGCCGAGAATCTCTTTCAGACGTATCCGGACTACCGGGCCATTGAGGAGGCCGACCACGACGAACTCGCGGAGGTAATCTCGGCGGCTGGCCTGATGAACCAGAAGGCCCGGCGGATCCAGCGCTCGCTTACCCGGATTCGTGAGGAAATCGGCGGAGCGTACACCCTGGCATTCCTTGAGGAAATGGAGACGGCGGCGGCACAGGATTGGCTCACGGACATCAAGGGCATCGGTCCGAAAACCGCCAATGTCGTCTTGAACTTTCACTTCGAGAAGCCGACCTTCGCTGTCGACACCCACATTGAACGCCTCTCAAAGCGCTTTGGATTGATTGACGAATCAACGACTGCCGCGGCAGCCCACGAGATTCTCAACGAGAAGATCCCTGACGATATCAAGTACAGCCTCCACGTGCTTCTCATCACACACGGTCGCGAGTACTGTACGGCCCAGAACGCCGACTGTGACAACCCGGTTTGCGAGCGTTACTGCGACTGTCCGTACTGCGAGTGAGCGGCTAGACGAACCGGAAGGTTTCGAGGTTCCGCGGAGCGAACGTTCGCATGTTGAATTTGTGATACAGTGCCGAGGAGAGGTCCTGGACGGACGACTCGTCGCCGTGAACGCACAACACCTTCTCGGGCCGCGGATTCATCGTCTTCACGAAGTCGATGAGCCCTTGGCGGTCGGCGTGGCCGGAGAAGCCATCCACGGTCTCGACATCCATATTGAGTGTGAGCGTCCGACTCCGTGGACTACCGTTGCCGGCGCCCGGGTCATCGAAGGGAATCTCGGTGCGCCCGTTCTGGATCCGCCGGCCAAGGGTTCCCTGTGCCTGGTAGCCAACGAAGATGAGCGTCGAGTCCTCCTCGCCGCCGAGGTGCCGGAGCCAGGACATGATCGGGCCGCCCTCAACCATCCCCGAGGTCGACAGGACGACACAAGGGCCGCTATCGGCAACTTCCTGACGCTCCTCCTCGCCGCCATCGATGTGATTGAACTGTTCGGCCAGGAAGGGGTTTTCATCCTCGTGAAGAATCCGATCCCGTAGCGAGTCACGGAGGTACTCGGGATAGGTCGTATGAATTGCCGTTGCCTCCCAGATCATCCCATCAAGGTGGACTGGAACCGTCGGGATCTCGCCCTCGCGCATGGCCTCCTCAAGAACGAGCATCATCTCTTGGGACCGACCGACCGCGAACGCCGGAATGAGCACCTTTCCGCCCCGCTCGACGGTCTCGCGGATGGTCTGTTTGAGTTTGCGCTCGGAGTCCTCCTGGTCGGTCTGGTAGTCGTTGCGCCCGCCGTAGGTTGATTCGAGGACGAGACTCTCGACCCGGGGGAAGTCGTTGACGGCGCCGTTGAACAGTCGCGTGTCAGTGTAGTGAATGTCGCCGGAGAAGGCAACGTTGTACAGGCCGTCACCAATGTGGAAGTGTGAGACCGCCGAGCCGAGGATGTGTCCGGCGTTGTGGAACGTGAGTTTCACGTCAGGAGCAATGTCGGTCACATCCCCGTACTCGATGGGGATGGTGTGTTTGATCGCCTCCCGAACCATCTCTGATTCGTACGGCGGCGACCGGCCCTCCTTGGCGGCGACATCGAGATAATCAAGCGTCAACAGCCCCATTAGATCCCGTGTTGGCTCGGTACAGTAGATCGGGCCGTCGTAGCCGTATTTGAACAACAGCGGAATGAACGCCGAGTGATCGAGGTGGGCGTGTGTCAACACGACCGCATCGAGATTGCTCGCGCCGGCCCCAAGCGCCTCGGGCACCTGCAGATAGGGCACCTCGCCCTCGGCGCCTGGCTTGTCGCCACAGTCGATGAGAATACGCGTCTCCGGCGTCGAGAGAATAAACGCCGCCCGTCCGACCTCCCGGCAGCATCCGAGCGTCGAAATCCGGACATACTCCTCGTCAGAGAGCTTTTCACGGTGGATCTGCCGGCCGATCCGCTCTAGGATCTCCCGACGGTCGGTCCGCTCCTGCTTGAGGAAGTTGCGCACGTTCTTGACCGTCGAGGACTCGATCGGCGGTGTCCGGACCACCTCCGGGGTCCAGCCGACCTCCTGGGTGATCTCCCGGAGTGTTGCTCCGTGACGACCGATGACCATTCCTGGCTTCTCGGCCTCAATGACCACCTCGCCGGTGTCGGCGTGGAAGTCTAAATCGGTCACCCCAGCCTCCTCGGGGATGACCTCCTCGACCTGCGGTCGGGCCTGCGAGGGCGGTAGTAATACCGCCGGGTCTGGACGGACGGTGATCCGTTTGCGGAGTTTCGAGGCGAGCTGACGCACCAGATCCCCCTGCGTGGCGAACCGCTTGGGATCGTGCGTGTAGATGACCAGCTCCGGTCCCTCGAAGGTCACATCGGTGATCGTGATATCATTCGGAACCTCACGCTCGATCTTTGCTTTCAGGTCGTCAAGGTACGTATCGACGGAACTCATAGTCGGTGACAAGTGATCGCACCAGCGCACACTCGGTGCGGCGGGTATCCATCAGCCACCCACAGGAGCGACCCGGGAGAGGCCGGGCCTCAAGAGGACTGCGGGAGAGACGCCAAGAACCCGCTTTGCTACCGATACCGTATCACAGGTTAAAAGCTTTCCCAACCATCCGCCGACCGATTGTCCACCGTCGGGTACTCCGGGGGCTTTAAGCAGCCGGACAGGTACGTTCCGCCGATGACCGATCGGGACCAGGAACTTGGGGTCACCGAGTCGAAAGCGCACAACACCGGCGAGTGGTACGCCGAGGTGGTACAGAAGGCGGGTGTGGCCGACTACGCGCCGACGGGCGGATTTATCGTCACCCGTCCCCGCGGATGGGCGCTCTGGGAGGCCCTCCAGGATCGGCTGGACGGGTGGTTCAAGCAAACCGGCGTGACCAACGCCTACTTCCCGCTGTTTATCCCGGAATCCTATCTCGAACGGGAGAAACACGTCGTCGAGGGGTTTGATCCCGAGGTTGCCTGGGTCACCCACGGTGGACACGAGGAACTTGAGGAACGACTGGCCGTCCGACCGACCAGTGAGTCGATCATCGCGCCATTTCTCGCCCAGTGGATCCGCAGTCACCGCGACCTTCCAATGCGGCTCAACCAGTGGTGCAGCGTTGTCCGCTGGGAAGCGACCGAGACCAAACCCTTCTTCCGGACGAAGGAATTCCACTGGCAGGAGGGTCACACCGCCCACCACGACGAGTCGGCAGCCCGCGAGGAGACCGAGCTCCGACTTGAGCAGTACGAGCGACTCTACGAGGAGGTGCTGGCAATCCCGGTACTACGCGGACGTAAACCCGAGCATGACAAGTTCCCGGGTGCGGAGACCACGATGACCGTTGAGGCACTCATGCCCGACGGCAAGTCCGTCCAGGCCGGCACCAGCCACTACCTCGGTACGACCTTTGCGGAGGCCTTCGATATTACCTACGCCGATGAGGACGAGGAAACACGACTGGCCCACACAACCTCGTGGGGGCTCTCCTGGCGCGCGCTTGGCGCCTTGATCATGACTCACGGGGACGACCAGGGGCTCGTTCTCCCCCCAACGGTCGCCCCGACACAGGTTGTTATTGTTCCGATCTGGCAGGCCGACACCAAGACAGCCGTTCTGGAGTACGCCGAGTCGCTCGCGGCGAGCCTTGAGGCGGCCGATATCCGCGTCGAAGTCGACGACCGCGAGGAGCGCAATCCCGGCTTCAAGTTCAACGAACACGAACTCCACGGTGTTCCCCTCCGAATCGAGGTCGGTCCTGCCGAGGTCGAATCGGATGCGGCGACGCTCGTCCACCGGCCGGACGGTGCCGAGGACGAGGCCGACCGGGAGTCGATCGTTGCGGCCACCGAGGCGGCTCTTGAGACCGTCTACGACAAACTCTACGATGCCGCCACCGAAACGCTCGAAACGAACATCCGCACGGCCGACAGTCCGGAAGAGATCCTCGGAACTATCGGCCAGTATGGTGGCTACGTGAAGGCGCCATGGTGTGGTGATGAGGCCTGTGAGACCGTCATCAAAGACGAGATCGCCGCGGAGATCGTCATGGTCCCACCGGACCCAGAGACCGACCCGCACGGCGATACGTGTGCGATCTGTGGCGATCCGGCGGTCGAAACGGCTTATTTCGCGAAAACATACTGAAACCACCGCTAGTAAACAACCGTTTTCCCGGTTGCCCGTCTACGTTTGGATATGTTCGACAAATCGTCGTGGATCCGCCTCCCGCGGAACGTCCTCGTCGGCCACGGCGTCCTCGATCGGACCGTTGACGCCATCGAGGAGTTACACCTGCACGGACAGCCGCTGATCGTTACCAGTCCCACACCACGGGCCGTCGCCGCCGACCGGATCGCCGAGGACTTCGCCGCCGAGGGCGTCGATCCGGTGATCATCGAGATCGAGGCCGCATCACGTGATTCCGTTGAGCGCGTCATCGAACGGGCGCGAACGGTCGATCCGGGCTACCTGATCGGTGTCGGTGGTGGCAAACCGATCGATATCGCAAAGCTCGCCGCTGCGGACCTCCACCGTGGCTTTGTCTCGATCCCAACAGCCGCCAGCCACGACGGCATTGTCAGCGGCCGGGCGTCGGTTCCCGACGGCGACGTCCGACACAGCGTTGCCGCCGATCCGCCGCTGGCGGTCATCGCCGACACAACCATCCTCGCGGAGGCCCCCTGGGAGTTGACCACCGCTGGCTCGGCTGACATCATCAGCAACTACACCGCCGTCGCCGACTGGCGCCTTGCTCACCGACTGAAAGGGGCACCGTTCTCACAGTACGCCGCTGCACTCTCGGAGATGACCGCCGAGATGCTGGTCGACACCGCCGACTCGGTCCTCCCGGGACTTGAGGAGTCTGCCTGGGTGGTCGTCAAGGCGCTTGTCTCCTCCGGGGTCGCCATGTCAATCGCGGGGTCCTCGCGCCCGGCGAGTGGAGCCGAACACCTCTTTTCACACCGGCTTGATCAGATCGCCCCCGGAGCCGCCCTCCACGGCCACCAAGTGGGCGTCGGGTCGATTATGATGGCATATCTTCATGGCGGCGACCGCGGAATGTGGCGGAACATCCGGGCCGCCCTCGAGAGCATCGACGCTCCGACAACGGCCGCCGAGCTCGGGATCGATCCGGAGGACATCATCGAGGCGCTCGCGACGGCCCACGATATCCGCGACCGGTACACCATTCTTGGCGACGGGCTTGAGCGATCGGCCGCCCGCGAACTCGCCCAAGAGACCGGTGTTATCTGAGCGTCGGACGGTGGCGGGGAATGCGGCCTACTTCATGCGATTTAAGTCGGGGTAACTACGACAGTATCGTGCACGCAGGTTGCGTGCAGACCTCTCCCCACCCCCTCTCCCCCTCGCAGCCCCCTCCTCTCTCCCCCTCTCATCTCCTCCCGCTTTGGTCTCCCCGGAAGACACTTGTTTGACTACCGGCTACTGATGGTTGATGACGGCCACGGAGTACGACTTCTGGGTGCTCGATCTCGACGGAACGATCGTCGATGTCCAGTGGCCGTACGTACGGGAGACGTTCGATACGCTGGGCGACCGACTCGGCCGACCCTTTAGCGACCGCGAGGCGACGACTCTGTGGTACGGGTTGAGCGAGTCACGCGATGCGTACCTCGCCAGTCTTGATGTCGACCGAGAGCGGTTCTGGCGCGTCTTCGACGACATCGAGGACCCGATCCGACGGGCTGAGGCAACGTATCTCCACGACGACGCACGACTGCTGGCCGATGTAGAGGATCCGTGTGGCATCGTCACACACTGTCGGCCACGCCTGACGAACGCCGTGCTCGATCACCTCGATATCCGCGACTGGTTCGATGTCGTGATCTGCTGTAATGATGACCTCGGCTGGAAGCCCGACCCCGACCCAGTCGATCGGGCTGTGTCCCAACTCAGCCACGCAACGATGTCCGATAACGGCATCCTCGTCGGTGATTCCCCGTGTGACATCGGGGCAGCATGGAACGCCGAGCTCGCGGCCGCCCACGTCGAGCGCCACAGTCACGAGACCCGCGGACACTGTGTGCTTGCCGATCACCGCATCGACAGCTTTGATGATCTCTGGCGATCGGCGACCGTTGCGGCCGACTGATTAACTACCCGAGGGCGGTCTCAAGCGCCGTCTCGAGGGCTTGTACCCCTGCCTTGTCGTATCGATCCGACGCAGCGAGGACTCGCACCGAGAGCGATCCGAGTGAGAGCACCTCGACATCGAGCGCACGCTCTGTCGCCGCGATACCGACGCCGACATCGGCTGTCCCACGGAGAACTGCCCGGGCGGGGCTCTCAAGCCCACGGGTCGTCTGTCCCCAACCGTCGATTGCCGCTTCGAGTGTGCGTCGACCTGTGTCACGCTCCTCGGCGAGCGCGGCTAGGCGATTGTCAAGCGCTGCCCGTATTCCTGCATCAGCAACCCGATTGACGAAGGTGAGGTCACGGTCGATCAGGGACGTCAGTCCCTCAACCTCGTCAGGATTGCCGGCCGGAACGACGAGTCCCCAGTCCCGCTGAAAGCTAGCCAGCTCGACGGTCTCGGCGGCGGGGTCGAACGGTCCTGTCACCACTACCACATCCGGGATGCCGGCACGGAGTTGACGAAGCCCCACCCGTGTCCCGGTCTGCCGATACCGTGGGTGATCAAGTGCGTCAAGCGCCTGGCCAACCGCCGGGTCGGACTCACCGATCACGAGAACCGACGGCGGCTGGATCGACGCTGCGAAGAATTCGACCGTAACCGTCTCGCCGTCAGCGAGATACGACACATCCGCCGGTACGGTCACGAGCCCATCGGCCGCGGCGACGCTGGTTGTCGCTCCAGACCCCCGATCAACCGGGTACGCCAGCAGTTCTCCGTCCCCGGACGTAACAACCCCGACCGGCAGGAGTCGACGGCGCCCCTCGGTGAACCGCTCTTCCCGGGCCATCGTGGCCGTCCGTTGTGGCGTCGACTGTGTCGATCGGCCGACAGCCGTCCGGAGCGTCGGGGCTACCAGGGTGTGAAAGACCATGAGTGCCGAGACCGGATATCCCGGCAACCCCACGTATCCGGTGTCATTGATCGTTCCGATGATCGTCGGTTTCCCTGGCTTGAGCTTGACGCCGTGGACGTGTACCTCGCCGCGGTCTGCAATAACACGATAGACCTGATCGGCTGCACTAGCGCTCGTCGAACCGGAGCTCACCACTAGATCGCACGTCTCGGTCGCCCGGTCGATGACATCGGTGATCGCTGCCCGGTCATCACCCACGGGCGTGAAGACCGTCGGTTCGCCTCCGGCCTCGGTGACGGCGGCGGCGATCGAGTGGCTGTTGACATCATAGATCTCCCCGCGATCGTGTTGTAGCGGATTCCCCGGCTGGACGAGCTCATTCCCGGTCGAGATGATACCAACGGTCGGGGGGGATTGCACGGTCACGGTTTCGCGACCCAGCGCGGCGAGCAGAGCGATTTCGCGGCTCGTGAGCCGGCGTCCTGGACCGAACGCGCGGTCCCCGGCGGCGATATCTGCGCCCGCAAAGGCGATATTGTCTCCGGGGGCAACGGCGGTCTCGACATCGATCGTCGTCTCACCCTCGCGGATGCGCTCAATTGGGACCATCGCGTCTGCACCTGGCGGCAATACCGCACCAGTAGCAATCTCGACCGCCTCGCCGGCTGATAGCGTTTCAGGAGGCTGCTCGCCTGCCTCGACCACTCCGACGACCGAGAGCGTGACCGGCTCTGCCTCGTCGGCACCGAACGTATCCCGCGCGTTGACAGCGTATCCATCAAGCGTTGCCCGGTCAAAGCCGGGCACATCGATCGTGGCATCGATGCGTTCGGCGAGCGTTGCCCCCCGAGCCGTCTTGAGTGGCCGCTCTTCGGTTCCCGGATTGATCGGCAATGCGGCGACGGCGGCCTCGGCTGTCTCCGGGTCAACCAACTCGCGAAACTCCTTTCGATCAGTCATAGACGCGCCTCCCAGTGTTCGACCGACACCGTTTCGTCGGCCGGAAGTCCCTCCTGTTGTTCCGGCACGACGACCCAGCCATCAGCGCGGGCAGCCGAGGAGAGCACCCCGGCCCCACTCGCACGAATCGGGGTCGCAACCGGTGGGGTTACGTCCCGGTCAAGTTCGACACGGGCGAACGTCTGAACTCCCGGTTCACTTCGGATCTTTCCCCCGAGCGTGGCCCTCGTCGTCGGCACTGGATCCGGATGTTCCCGTCGGAGGTGTTTTACCGCCGGCCGGAGGAACTGCATGGCCGTGACGATACAGGAGACCGGGTAGCCGGGGAGAGCGATCACTGGTGTCGACTGAACACTCCCGAGCGCGACCGGATGGCCCGGCTTGAGTCCGACGCCGTGGACGAGCACCTCTCCGAGGTCCTTGATGACCTCCGGAAGCAGATCGCGTTCACCGACCGACGATCCGCCCGTCGTCACGACGAGGTCTTTGGTGAGATCCCGTTGGATCGCCGCCCGCAGAG
>CAZFMU010000064.1:0-5558 GCA_964520165.1 uncultured Salinarchaeum sp.
TAAGCACCTTGCCGTCTCTGGCAATCGAGGCATCCTCAAGCGGGCGCATCACCTGGTATTTCGATAGAGGCACATCATTAACCTTTCCAAGCGCCGATCTAGCCTTGGTGTGACCGCTTGCCGTCGCGCCGCGACTGAGCCCGCTTCTGCCAGCGCTGGAGTCGAGAGCGCGGTTCGTCGATGGCGCCAGCAACGTCGGTGGGATCTACTGTCGCCAGCCGCCGCACGGTGTTGATCCCTGCTTCGGCGAGGTTCGCAGCGGCGTCGGCGTCAATACCCTCAATTGCCGTCGTCGGTTCGAGTTCTGCCGGTGGGATGGTAAATTCAAGTGTCGCTCCGTATCCCTCATCTGTTGATCGCTCGCGGCTGGCGGATGTCGCTTGTCGGGGTGGCCCGTCCGTCCAGTCGGGATCACTACTCCGGGCGACCCACTGGCGTTCCCCATCTCGAAGGCCACGGATAGATTGTGACCGCGTGTTGAGATCCGAGTTCCCGCCGGCGAGCGCCCACGGCAGCGAGTGCTCGCGACGGAGTTTCGCGGCGACACCGGGATTGACGCCAGCGTCGACAAGATGTCGGTAGGAAACCCGCTTCTCATGAATGTCGTCGGCGTCGATCCCGGCGGCTGCGAGCGTCGTTGCTGTCGCTGGTCCAACGAATCGCACGGCTTTAAGATCGCTGACTGATGGCGGATCATACTCCTCGGTGTCGTCAGCCACTGCCAGAAGCCATTGCCGCAATGATATAAGAACCTGTGGGGCGGAAGGCGCCTGCCGGTGTGCTCACGCCTGATGCAACGGGGTGTGTTCCATTGTATTCCGCAGGGCCGGCAGTTCCTCCTTGTCTGCCCCCGACTCAAAGCGCTCGATCAGGGCGTAGACCTCCGACCGGGAGACCTTGACATCACCATCGACGACCGCCTCCGGGTGGTCACGCAGCTCGCGGATTGTCCCAACCGCGAGCAGCTTCGGGATGGCCCATGCCGAAAGGGTATTGCCCTGGGTCTCCGGCATGGCCATCAAGTAGGCCTGGGCGCCGTCGAGATAGCCAGCGGCTCGGTCAACAAGGCGTTCGACAACCGATCCGACGGCCCCGGCGGCTTCGGGGTTTGCGAGGTCATCTGGCCCGATCCCAGCCTCCCGAAGCCACTCAATCGGCAGGTAGACGTTGTTCTCCTCGCGGTAATCGTCACCGACGTCCTTTGCAACGTTGACCAACTGCAGTAGCAACGCGAAGGCCTCGGCATGCTCGCGCATTGATCGGCGTCGCTCCGGGGTGGCGTCCTCGGCCAACAGATTCGTCACCAGCTCACCGACCGTCCCGGCGGCGTACCAGCAGTACTCCTCAAGTTCGTCGATCGTCCGGATGCGGAGTCCGCCAGCGTCGGCGTACCGGTCGACAAACATGGCCATCCCGCTGACCAGCTCGCTTGCCGGGCCGCGGATCGCGTCGCGTGACGACTGTGGCAGCGAGTCAAAGGCCCGGTGTACCCGATCGACGTTCGCCACCACATTCCAGTCATCCGACCGATCTTCGGCCGGTGGCACCCACTCGGCAACCTCGTCTTCGAACGTGTCGAGGCTGGCATCGTTTTCAAGTACGGCCTCGTAGCGATCGAGTAAGCGCACCTGTTCGGCTGGAGGGATGTGGCCGGCATCTTCGATAGTATCGGCAACCCGGCACATGAGATAGCCGACACAGATCCGATCCGCCATCGGTGGCGCGAGCCGTTCGATTGTGATCGCAAACGTACGCGAGACATCGACGACGGCGTCGTGACACCAGGCTAGTTCGTCCACAACAGATCCGCCCTTGGACATCTGATATCGACTCTTAAGCGGCGACCGGTGAAAAACCACCGGATCACGACAGGCGTTACGGCTCCAGTTGCTCCCGGCGCCAGCGATCGTGTGCCTCGAGTGCCGCCCGGCCGGCCTCGGTGAGCGCGTACCGATCGTGGACGCCATCGACAGTCCGTTCGACGTGTCCCGCGTCGACTAGGGCGGCAAGCGTGCTCCGGAACGACCCCGGATCAAGTCGCACCTCATAGTGGTCCTCAAGGCGACGTTTGAGGTCTTGGGTGGTGACACCGTCGGTCCCGTACAGCAACACGCAGATGTCTCGGCGCCGACCACTCGTGAGCCACTGGCCCATACGACTGGGTCGATCCCACCCGATACGAACGGTCTGGAACCGGCAGGATCACCCTGTGATCGACAGGTTCGATTACACCGCGGTATGTATCTCCCTTTATGGCTGTTGTAGCCGAGGCTGACGGTGTGACGGCGCGGTACTACGAGACCGATACCGAGCGGGTGCTCACGTTCGAGCGTGATGGACAGACGGCAGCGATTGCCCAGAACATCGAGGGCTACGCCATGTTGAAGGTGCGACCGGAGGCCGATGGCGACGAACTTGAACGGTACTATGGCTTCGACATGGCGCTCGGTCACGCCGCCGAACTACTCGGTGTCTCGCGGTCAACCCTTCCGGTTCCGGAGCCGGCTGCGGACATGGGAATGTGACCTCTCCCACGATCAAAGTCGTGGGCTTTCTTCTCAATTCGGTGTGATCACCCGCCGCTGACCGGCGGGAACAACGCGAGTTCATCGTCGTCCTCTACGTCCGTGTCGAGTCCCGTGACCGGTACTCCGTTCTTGAGCACGTTGATGTGGTCCGCAACCGTGCCGTCATCGCCGATCACGCGCTCTTCAAGTGGTGGATAGCTGTCGAAGAGCGCCTCAAGCGCCTCTGCGACTGTTGCCGGAGTGTCCTCAATCGTCACCCGGTTGGTTCCGGCTGTCTCGCGAAGATTAGCGAAGAGCCGCCACTCCATATCTGGGGCTATGGGCGGACGCTAATGGGCATTCCGCCGGTCACAGACTGCGGGCAGCCTCAAGCGCAATCGTGATCGCCCGTTCGACGTTGTCACGGGCCTTCGGGGGGAGCTCCTCATCCTCGGTCTCGCCCTTCTGGGTGCCCTCGACAAGGTTGCCATCCACCGTGCAGATTGCGCCAGCGTTGAGACCCTTTCGCCGGGCGAGACTGAACAGTGCTGCTGCCTCCATCTCGACGGCGAGCAACCCGGCGGCCTCCCAGTCAGCGACCGTCGCCTCGTCTTCGGCGTAGAAGGCATCATCGGTCGCAATCGGACCGACGTGGACGGTCCCGGGGTCGGTTTCGGCGGCGGCGACCAACCTTTTAAGTACTTCATAGGACGGAACGGCGGGGATGGTCGCCGACTCATAGCGCTTGGTGGTTCCTTCATCCTTGGCCGCCCCGGTGGCGACGACCATGTCACCGATCTCGATATCTGACTGGAGTGCACCGGTCGTCCCGACACGAATCAGCGTGTCGACGCCGACGGCGGCGAGTTCCTCGGCAGCGATCGCCGCGGAGGGGCTTCCGATCCCCGTTGAACAGAGCGTCAGTCGCCGATCCTCGTAGGTCGCGTTGACGAGCTTGTACTCGCGATTCTCAGCGACGGTCTCGACATCAGTGCACTGTCGTGCGATCCGATCAACCCGTCCGGGATCACCCGGAACGAGTGCTAGGTCGGTGAGATCGCCCTCCTCAACGAGAAGATGTGGCTGCTTTCCCATAGTCGGAGGTGGGCGACGACGGCTAAAAGGGATCCCGGTCGCCAAGGAGGGCGCCAACGGAGGTGAGCTCAAGTGTCGACTGCGCGCCGTGGGTGGTCGTCGCAAGTGCGCCACAGGCGTTGCCTACGGCGAGTGCGCGGTCGTGTGTTGCTCCGCTGAGCCACGCGCGAAGATAGCCGGCCGCGAAGGCGTCGCCCGCCCCGCTGGTGTCGACGACATCGACATCGTGTCCGGCAACGGTGTGGTCTCCGGTGTCGGTGTAGACACTCGCGCCATCAGCCCCTTGCGTGCAGACGATGACCCGATCGCTTCTGACGCCACTAGCTGGTGTGCCGAACAGTGCGTCGAGTTCGTGTTCGTTACCGAATACGATGTCCGCCTGCTTGAGGGTCTCGGTGAACTCCCGGTCGGCGGCACGACGGCCCAGGTCGACGCTGACCGACGCGCCAGCGTCGGCCGCGGTGTGGGTGAGCGTGGCGAGTGTCTCGGGTCGGTGGTTGGTCACATGCAGGTGTGTCGCCCCGGCGATTCGGCTAGCGTCGATATCTTCGGGGCTGAGCGCCTCGTTGACGCCCTCGTTTCCGAGAACGGTCACCTCACCGGTATCGGCCACGAGAAGGTACTTAACGGTAGTATCGCCACCAACGTGTCGCAGCCCGTCCGTGTCGACCCCGCGGTTGGTGAGCGCCGCTCGGGCGTCGACAGCGAGTTCATCGGTTCCGACCGATCCGATCACCTCAACGGTCACCCCGAGGTCTGCTAGTGCCGACGCAACGTTCGCCGCACTCCCGCCGACACCGCGGAACCGGTCTGTGATCCGCGCTTCGTCATCGGGGGCGGGTAGCCGGTCGACACACAGTGTCACGTCCCAGTTGACATGTCCAGCAACGGCAACCCGCACCATGGCTGAGCCTTGGCGTACGGCCTGAAAGGGACACCGATCGACTCACCCCCCGATCGTGGCGAGCACGAGGTTCTGTACTGCTGGTCCCAACCCGACGCTGGCGACGAACACGAGTAAGAGCCGGGCCTCACGCGGGCGATCCTCAAGATACGTCCGGAATAATACAAGCAAGCCGGCGGCGACCGCGAGTTTGACGAGCACGAACAACCAGCCGGCGCCGATGATGTCCGCGCCGGGCGCCGCGGCGCCGATCTCAAGGAGAAGCGCCGACACCGGCGTCCGCTCGGTTGCGCCGAGTGCATCGTAGACGATGGCAGTCGAGACCCCGTCGATGGCGTGTCCGAAGACGACGAGCACCCCTGTCCATCCGGCGACCGCGACGGTGTCAGGCGCCAGTCGTGATAGTGCTCGCCACACACCGACGGTGAGCAGTACCGTCACCACGAGAATGATCGCTGTCCATCTACTTGTCCCGAGTCCGGTCGTGACGACGAGCGCGAGCACTGCGGCGATCAGCCCAACGCCGCCACCGCCACCCAGCACCCGGGCTGGCGACCGGGTGGCTGTTGCGCCGAGCCACACGAGCCCAGTCACGACAGCGAGGGTGAGATACACCGCGACTGTGCCGAACAGCGGGGCCACCACCGACGGATAGGCTCCGAGCTGGAACGCCCCGTGTGCGACCCCGCCAAGTGCGATCCAGGGAGCAATCGCGAGGGCCGTTGCGTCGGTTACCGCCGGTGACCGCCGCCACAGCCCGAGGAGAACGGCGCCGAGCCCGACGAGGAGTCCGAACAGGTACGGAAGTGGCGGTAACTGCGTGCCGGCCGGTAACAGCAGAGCCGTGGACACAGACACATATCGACCGGTGACACCGACGTGCAAAAGCGCCTGGATTCGCGTCGGTCTAGGGCGTCGTGTTTTTGCCTATCGAGTCGCTATGATGGATGCTCGAATGGCCCGGTACTACATCGAGACGTACGGATGTACGTCGAACCACGGCGAGACGCAGGCGATTGAGCGACGGCTTCGCGATGCCGGGCACCGTAAAA
>CAZFMU010000064.1:5658-7996 GCA_964520165.1 uncultured Salinarchaeum sp.
CACGGCGAGACGCAGGCGATTGAGCGACGGCTTCGCGATGCCGGGCACCGTAAAACGGACCTTGAGACGGCCGACGTGGCGATCCTCAACACGTGTACCGTCGTCGAGACCACCGAAGACCGGATGCGGCGGCGCGCCGAGACACTGTCCGAGACGACCGCCGACCTGATTGTCACCGGGTGTATGGCGCTGGCCCAATCGGAGGCGTTCGAGGACCTCGACGCGAGGGTACGACACTGGGATGCCGTTCCTGGTGCCGTTGGCAACGGCGAGTGTCCAACGACGACCGACGGTACCGAGCCGGTGCTTGACGGCATCGTCGGCATCCTCCCGATCGCTCGAGGGTGTATGAGCAACTGCTCGTACTGCATCACCAAGGAAGCCACCGGTCGCATCGACAGCCCGCCAGTCGAGGAGAACGTCCGACGGGCCCGATCGCTGGTCCACGCCGGCGCAAAGGAGTTACGGATCACCGGCCAGGATACCGGCGTCTATGGCTGGGATCGCAACCAGGGCGAGAGTCTGCTTCCGGAACTGCTTGATCGGATCTGTAGCGAGATCGACGGCGAGTTTCGCGTCCGTGTCGGCATGGCCAACCCCCGCGGGGTCTACAGCGTTCGCGAGGAGCTGGCGTCGGTGTTCGCCGCCCACGACAAGCTCTATAACTTCCTGCATGTCCCCGTGCAGTCCGGATCGGAGGCGGTCCTTTCGGACATGCGCCGGTCACACGGTGTCGAAGAGTATCGCGGCATTGTCGAGACCTTTGATGAGTATCTGTCGTACTGGACGCTCTCGACGGACTTTCTCGTCGGCTTTCCGACCGAGACCGACGCCGATCATGAGCAAAGCGTCAGGTTGCTTGAGGAGACACGCCCGGAGAAGGTCAACGTGACCCGGTTCTCGAAGCGACCGGGGACCGATGCCGCCGATCTCCATGGGCTCGGTGGGCAGATCAAAAAGGACCGCTCGAAGGAACTCAGCGAACGCAAACGCGAGCTTGTCGCCGCGGCATACGCCGATATGGTCGGTGATCGACGCAAGGTACTTGTCGTCCAACCCGGACGGGAGGACTCGATGAAGTGTCGCGACGGCGCCTACCGCCAGATTATCGTTACCGACGCAGAGGCGCATGGGCTTGAACCCGGGACGTTCACCACCGTCGAGGTGACCGACAGCGAGCACATGTATGCGTACGGCCGACCGATCGAGGGGTCGGAGACAACCTCCGGTGTCGCTGTAGATCCCCCGACGCCAGGTCACTCCGACTGACCTGCTAGGCCGACGAGGTGGCCGAGCTCGGGGAGAAGCAGATCGACCCCGAGCGCTGCGGCCGACTGACTGCCCGGCAGACACGCGACCAGTGTCCCCTCGGCGATGCCGGCGGTTGCTCGGGTGGCCATCGCCTGTGTCCCGATCTCATCGGCCGAACGTCGTCGGAAGAACTCGCCGAAGCCAGGCAGTTGCTTCTCGAAGAGGGCCGTGGCCGCCTCGATGGTTACGTCCTCGGGACTGACGCCGGTGCCGCCTGTGCTGATGACGGCGCCGACATCCGACCGGTCGACCAAGGCGGCGATGACCTCCTGAATCGCGTCGTAGTCGTCGGGAACAAGATCCCGGGTGACGACGTGGTGGGAAGTGTCCTCGACGCTGGCGACGATCGTGTCGCCGCTAGGATCGTGATCGAGATCGCGACTCGACGTGACCGTGAGGACGGCGACCCCAACATCCGCGACATCGTGGGCGTGATGGTCGTGTGTCTCGCCGCCATCCGTCCGGCAGGGCGGTGAATGCTGCTCCATGATCATGACACTGTGGCTCCTGTGTTACGTTCCGCGGTACTGAAAAGGTTCTTTGGTCCCGGCAGCGGCGTATCCGACATGACCAGCGTCAAGGAGTTCCGCATTGATCAGTCGCCGACGACGGACGAGCTTGGGGTCGGCGCGTTCAGGTTCACCGACGCCTACTCGGTATTCGACTGGGGGCAGATGCCCGATCCGATTCCACAGAAGGGGGCCTCGCTGTGTGCAATGGGGGCGTTCAACTTTGAGCAACTTGAGGCGGCCGGCGTTCCTACCCACTACCGCGGGGTGATCCCGGCCGACGGCGATGCTCCGGTTGCGCTGTCGGCGGTCTCAACGCCGCCAACGGAGATGGCCATCGACCTGACGCAGGTTCCCGACCTTGTTCACGGTCCTGATGGGTACGATTATGAGACCTACCACGCAGCGGCTGGCGAGAACTATCTGGTGCCCCTAGAGGTGGTGTTCCGTAACCGCGTTCCGGTTGGTTCGAGCCTACGGACGCGGACGACACCGGCCGATCACGGACTCGATATGGA
>CAZFMU010000064.1:8096-9328 GCA_964520165.1 uncultured Salinarchaeum sp.
GTGGCCGATGTCGTCGGGACCTTCGACGAGAACCGGTTCTCGTATGATGGACAGCAGCTCTCGAAGGAGGTACTCCGGCAGTATCACAAACGCGAGCAGCCGGAATGGGTCGAGGCCGTGACGGAGGCCAAGCGGACGGCCGCAGTCAAGGAGGCGGTCGACTGGCGTACGCTGTGTGATCGTAACCCGGACCCGCTTCCGACGTCGGTGATCGAGACGGCCAGTGAGATGTACGCCAGCGGCGCCAACGCCTACATCGGGCGATCCCTGTTTGACGCCCCACCGATCGATGAGGCCGTGGCGGCCGTCACCGAACTCACCGAGTAGTCGCGGACCCGGATCGGTCACTTTTGGCTGGTCTCGTCGAACCTGCGTCTGATTCGTTCGCTCGTGAAGTACCCGGCAACCGAGGCGATCGCCAGCACGACGAACGCCAGCACCGCCTCGGCCCAGTGTCCGGCGGCGAGACTTTGTCCGGCATAGACGGTGATCAGATAGGCCGGCATCCGACCGATCGTGACGACGATGAGAAACGTCCGCAGACGAAACGTGCTTAGTCCGGCGAGAAAGCAAATCGCGTCATCGGGCGTCCCCGGAAAGAGCACGAACACGAGGAGGCCGGGAATGCCAACCCACTCGACGAACGCGTCGAAGCGCTCGATCACTTCGGGACTGAGAAACCGCTCGACAACCGGACGGCCATACCATCGCGCAATTGTAAAGGCGATAGCACTCCCGGTCGCCAGTCCAATCAGACTGTATATTGTGCCGGCGACCGGTCCGACAAAGCATCCCGCAACGAGAGCGGTGGCGTGTCCCGGAATCGGGAGCGAACACCACCTGTCGCACCTGCACGAGAATGAACGCCACCGGTGTGAGCACACCGAACTGGCCGAGCCACTCCTGGAAGGCCCCGACATCGAACATGAACGCAAGGTACTGTCGACCGATGACCAAGGCGAGCACCACCGCGAGCAGTCCGAACCCGAGTGCGATCAACGCCCGATGGCGGTCGGCTCGTGAGGCGAAAATCTTCATGCGTGCAGACGCACTCCCCCGCGTCGATCCCCCTTGTGTGACCCAGCTGTGCGGCGAAACGACAGATGGTCATTCGGCCGACGGGGGCCTAAACGTTCCGCCGCGTTCGTGATCGCTGATCACGCCGTCCCGTCCTCGCTTCGCACCGTCATGACGGGTACCGACGCTGTCCGCACGGTTTTCTCGGCGACGCT
>CAZFMU010000065.1:0-9256 GCA_964520165.1 uncultured Salinarchaeum sp.
CCTCAGAAGTGCTCAACGATCGCCCGGTACTGTGCGGTAGTGAGCTCGGAAGCATACAATTCAAAGAGCACCTCGCGACGGGCTCGCGAGAGGCCGCGCGATCCATTCTCGAGCATCGAGAGGTGCGCCTGCATCAGCTCGTCGACCTCACGTTCAACATCGCGCTGGCTGAATCCGGCAGCGACACGGAGTAGCCGCCAGGCCAGCGGTGAGATGCGATCGAGGTCGACCTCCGCGGCGGTCATCCGACCGGAGGGTATCGGATGACCGGCAAAAAGCTACTCACTCGTGGATCGAACCGGTCGTATCGTTTTTACATCTCGTGTTTGATGACTGCTATATGCCCTCCACGCGTCGTGCCCTCCTCGCGACCGGCGGGGCCCTCGCAACTGCTGGGTGTGTGGGGCCGATAGGCGGCACCGGTGGCACCATCGGATCGCTGTCGTTGCGCACCCAGACCCCCTCGGCCGTCGTTGAGCAGACCACCACACCGGTGACGATTCGTGCGCTCGGTCCGTACGGCCACACCCTTGTTCAGCGTGTGCTTGAGGACGGATCGGCGTCTTATACCGCTGCCGACACGCTGGTTGCCGAGGGAGAGATCGTTCGACAGGACGGAACGTTCTATGAACTCACTCACGAAACGACAGGGCATACGGCAGCGATGGCCTACCCGATCGAATTCGAGGCGACGGTCCCGGCGACGACCTCGGTTGACGACGATGAGACGATCGCCTTCGATTCCCTCCCGGCGGTCGACCGTGGCGCCCTCCGGACCGGTCTCATAAACGAACTCTGGCGAAGACTCTCCCAGACCGAGGGGCGCGTCTCCGGTGAGGAGGAACTGGTCTATCCGGCGACACCAAGTGGACCAACGGACTCACTGCTTGTTCCGACTCCCGAGTATGATACCGTCCGCTACCAAGACGGGCAGATCCAGCTCTCGGTTACCGGCGAGGCGACCGAGACGCGCTTACACAGCTACAGACTCGAAGGCTCGACGGTCGCTACCTCAGCAGAGGCGTATGTAACCGATGTCCTTGCACGGTCTCGGACGGACGCCGTAAGACTCGAGGCGTCAACGCTCACCGACCGCCAGCACGATATTCTCCAGGCGGCAATCGACCAAGAGTACGGCCACGATCAACCGATTGCCGACGCGTCATCGGCGTACCGGACCCTCGTTGTACGTCTGTTCGCCCCTGATAGCGACCCCGAATCGGTCGATCTTGTCGACTTGTCGAGTAGTGAGACAATGGTCGTCTACGATGGGACACTCTATCGGGCGACCTACACTGTCAGTACGCCCTAATCACGGCCCACTCGATTGTTCAGGAATTATAGTAGTATTCGCCGCGGGTCTTCTGCTCGCGATCAAGTTGGCTGTCGGGCTTCTTGAGCCGGGGGCGGCCGCTCCGGGGGTCCCGTCGGAAGGGGAGCACAAGCGCCTAAAGGAAGATGGTCATGCCGCTGCGCAGCGTCTGTGTGGCACCCGCCTGTCCGCGTTCGCCCGACGTGCCCTCAAAGACGATCGGACGGTCCGCGACCCGATCGATGACAACGAGGTCGTGATCAACCACGAGGACTGGCCGTTCGGTATGCTGACTGAACCGCCGAAGACTGTCGACAACCGTGGCCCGGCGGTCGACATCAAGAAACGCCGAGGGCTCATCAAGCAGGTATAGATCAGCCTCCCGCGCTAGACAGAGCGCGATTCCAACCCGCTGGAGCTCACCGCCGGAGAGATCCGCAAGCGAGCGGTCAAACAGCGGCTCCAGCTCAAAGGGATCACGGATCTGTCGCTTGAAGGATGTCGCGTAGATGTCGGTCACGGCGGCGAACCGTTCTCGAACGGTGGTCGTCTCCGCGGCACTCAGATACTGTGGCTTATACGAGACGGTGACATCCCCGGGGACAGTTCCGACATCGGGGCTGAGTCCGCCGGCAAGCAGTTTCACAAACGTCGTCTTCCCGAGCGCGTTTTCGCCGACGATCCCGATCGTCTCTCCGGCGTGGATGCGCCCGGACGCGACTGTCAGTGTGAATTCGTCAAACGACTTCCGCAACTCCGGATACGTGAGAACCGGACTATCGTGGTCAACGCGTCGCTGGCCGGCTGAGGGAAACTCGATGGCGTCTGGCCGGATCCGGACGTTCTCCTCTTTGAGTTCGCCATTGAGGAACTGGTTGATCCCAGCCCGGGTCGCCAGCTGCTGGGCAACGACCCCGAACCCGCCCGGCTCGCCGTAGAGGACGTGAATCGTGTCCGACAGCAGATCAAGCGTCATCAGGTCGTGCTCAACAACGATTGCGGTGGCGTCCGTCTCGGCGATATGCTCGCGAATCGTCCGTGCGACCGTCAGTCGCTGTTGGACATCCAGAAACGACGAGGGTTCATCGAACAGGTAGAGGTCAGCCTCGCTCGTCAGTGTCGCAGCGATCAGCACGCGCTGGCGCTGTCCACCGGAGAGGGTCGATAGTTGGCGATCCAGCAATGTGCGGACCGCAAGGCGATCGATGACTGACGATGCCGTGTTGCCGATGATCTCGGCGACCGTCTTCTCGCTGGCGGATCCCCGATCGACGCGCTGGGGTTTGTATGCGGTTGTGACCGACCCATCGCGGAGCCCAGCGAGATGGGCCTGAAGTGTCGTGCCTCCGAGTGCGTCGATCACCACCGACCAGTCGTGGTCTGCCTCCGGTTCGCCGAGGTTGGGGACGAGATCGCCTGCCAGAATGCGCAAGGCGGTACTCTTTCCGATGCCGTTGCGCCCGAGGAGCCCGACGACACGCCCACGTACCGGACTGGGCAGGTTGTACAGCTGAAAGCCGTTTTGACCGTACTGGTGGACCAGTTGACCAGTCGCCGTGGGCAATGGAACGATCCGGATTGCGTCGTTCGGGATCTTCTTCTCGATAAGTGCGTGCTCGGCGATGACCTTCGCGTCGTCAATGTGTAACTCTCCGTCTTTGGTGACGTGAAAGCCCTCGCCGCCGGCGCGATTGACCGGATCGTAGTTGACCGCGATATCGCGTACCTCGTCGGTGACCTCGTCCTGATCAATCACGGCGATGTACCGATCGCGCTCGTCAGCCGTCATCGGTGGTTGCCCCCGGTACGGATTGTACTGCCATTCGTCCCGTATCAGGGATAGTGCACAATGAGCGTGTCGTCGTGCCAACGCGTACCTCGGAAGGGCCGCGAAACACAGCCGATTGCTCACTCGCCGTCGCGAGTGTCGCGACGGGCCTCTCGTTCTGCCGCGTTGCGGTCCATCGTCTCCCGCTGATCGCGCTCGGCGCGAACGGCAACATACAATACAAGCGGGAGACCGATCGCGACGACGAGCAGGATACCAACCAGAAGACTTGCGTCGGCCATCACCCGAGGAAAATGTCGACAACGTCGCTCGTACCGGAGGTCGTATCACGATACAACTCAGAGTACCCGCAATTCGTACACGAGACGACGGTGAAGCTGTTTGTCTGGATGTCGAACATCTTCGAGAGCCCACTGCCGGTCGTTGCGATCTCCCCCACATCCGTCTCGGCGTGTCCACACTTGGGGCACCCGCGGTCGGAGTCTGAATCCATATCAAACGGGGTGTTCGCCGTCGGTATCAACCTTCGCGTGGATCAAACACTCATGGAACCTACCGGTGCCCGCCACCCAATCAGGCGCACAATAACCGGAGACAGACCCGGTTGCCACCGAGATCACTCGTCGTGATCGATACATCCCCACCGTAGAGTTCGGTGGTCCACTTGATCAGCCACAATCCAAGGCCACTCCCGTGTCGTGTGCTGTCCATCTCTATATCGCCGTTGATGATCGCACGTTCGGTGGCTGGGATTCGCGGGCCGTTGTCGTCGACACAGACATCTGCCCAGCCGCTTGAGTCGGCCTCGGTGGCCGTCACCTCCACTATTGGTGTTTCGGCCGGATTGTGTCTGATCGCGTTATCGATGAGTCCCTCAATGGCAAAGCGAAGCCGGTGATCTGCCCGGACCGACAGCGCCTCCGGCAGCCGCATTCGGATTGTCGCGGCCGGATACTGGCGACGCATATCGGCGACAACGGTCTGGAGCAACGACACACACTCAAGTTCCACGTCGCCGGGTTGGGGGGCAATGACGTCCTCAATCTGGTCTGCCTCCTGCGTGAGCGTTTCCAGGTTCCGAGCCGCCTGTTCAACGGCCACGGCGGTCTCAACGTGTTCGGTCGACGGTTCGTCGATAGCATCAAGCAGTCGTGTGGTGTGGCCGGCGATGAGATTAACCTGATTCCGAAGGTTGTGCCGGAGCACCCGATTCAGCACCTTGAGTTGCCGGCGCTGACGAATGAGATCCGTCAGATCGGTGTAGATGGCAGCCCCATCGACCGGGAGTTCGTCGTCCTCGTAGGGAATCCCCCGATAGAGAAACTGTCTGAGCCCGGTTGCTGTTTCGCGTTGGACTCGTTTGTGGTTGATGTCACCGGCGATCGTTCGCGTATCAAAGTGTCTGGCTTCCTCGGTGTGCCACTCCGGGACGATGAGATCATTGAGTGAGGCGCCCTCTATGACCTCACGGGAGTACCCGAAAATGTCGATAAAGGCCTCGTTGACCCAGCGTACCATGGGCGTTTCCCCGACAAACTCGAATTCGACGATGGCGTCGCGCGTGTGTTCGACGAGATGGCGGTATCGGGTTGCCTTGCCGATAGAACGGTCATCAGTCATGATTAGACTGTGCGCCTCGACCTCCGCGGTTTATCGAGGCGCGTCGGTTGCCTCTATCAATCTGTCCCACCGATATGCGGGCCCAAGTGGAGCGTGGCCATCCGTGCATGCACACCTGTCGATGAGTGTCGGCCCGATGGCCTCTGATAGCTGTCCGTTCCATCCAACTGATCCACTCGGCCGGAGGTCTTCTTTGATATATATGTGTTGTGCAGGGCGAAAATAATAAATTGGTATAGCTCAGCCGGACATAAACAAACAATTGACAGATACTTCTGTCGGCCTATTCAACTCTCCTGATCAAGAGAGTGCGGATACGACGGAGAATGCCTCGCCTTCAGCGCGGGACAGATCTCGGGTGCGTATGGTGGTTATGAATATCTATAAAGAAATTATTAAGTGCAGCCATCAGTGAGTGTTCTTTGAGGGGCCTGCTCATCACGCGCTACGACTCCATCCCGACTCCTGCCATCGATCCGTGCTGGCCCCTCGTTGTCCCTGGTCGATACTGTCCTGTCCCATCTGCGCCTCCGCGTTCGAACATCCCCTCATGGGATCGCTTCTGAGATAGCGGCGACATCACTAAGTGCGCTTCCGGATAGTCTGTAGGTGTGTCACTCCGCGAGACGATCGCCTCACTCATCGAAGCCCACTTCGAAGAGGTCCCGGACGCGGAGGGGGCCTACTGGTGCTATGAGTGTGATGTCCGAGTGTCCGCCGCCGCTGTATCTGAGTCACCACCGACGTGTCCGTCCTGCGGACAACCAATGGAGTATGAGCGGGATCCCCCCGGATACGGCGTTTGATACCTAGCGCATGACTGTGAGCAGGACGAAAAAGCCGGCAGTGGAGGCTAACGGCTCAGTCGTCGTCAACCGGACCGCTATCAGCCCGTACTGACTGGCCGGCTCCGCGAACGCTACGAACGTTCTTATAGCCGATCCAGACGATCGCGAGCGCGAGTCCAACGAGTGTGAGCGCGATCGTGACCTGGAAGACTGCGGCGAGCTGGTCGGCCCAGCCTGTGGCGGCGCTTCCGGTGATCCCAAGCAGTCGGCCACCGATGACGGTGTAGAAAGCCGTCCACAGAAGGCTGGAGACGGTGATGACAAGCATCACTGCCAGCGGTATCGATGTTGAATACAGCTGTTTGGTGCGGTCCCAGTTGGCGATCCAGACTGTCCCGACGGTCAACGCGATGGCCGCTAACAGCTGGTTGGCACCACCAAAGAGCGTCCAGAGATCAGCCCACCGCCCCGTGCTCAGAAGGATGTACGCGGCCACAATAATCACGGTCGTGTTTACATAGCGGTTCTTGGCGACCTGCTGAGTCGTGGTGTCCGGAGTCGCAACGAGTTCCTCGATCATGTACCGACCCAGACGCGTAGCCGTATCAAGGCTCGTCAACAGGAAGGCGACCAGCACGAGTGCCATAAACGGGGCGGCCGCGCTGTGTGGAATCCCAAGGGCAGTGAGGATTGCGCCGCCGCCGGTCGCGAAGTTCGGGAGTGCAAGCCCAATTCCGCTGGTCGCTCCGGGCTGAACGGCAACGATCACGACCGCCGCGATGGCGACTGCTGACAATAGCCCTTCGAGCAACATCGCGCCGTAACCGATCAGTCGGGCGTCGGACTCCCGGTTGAGCTGCTTTGCCGTCGTACCGGAGGCCACCAGCGAGTGAAAGCCACTAATGGCGCCACACGAGATCGTGACGAACAACAGTGGGAACAGCGGCATCAGCGGTAACTGGTCCGCGAATGGACTGTTTGCCCCAAAGAAGCCGTTCCACGCGTTCATCGTGATCGACAGTGAGATCGGTTCGCCGCCGGCACTCGCCGAGAGCCCGGTGACGAACGTGCCGACAACCACCGCGAGAACGGCCCCGCCAAGGCCGGAGTACAAAAGGAACGACGAGAGATAATCTCGTGGCTGGAGTAGGATCCACACCGGCGTGATGCTGGCGATTGCCGCGTACACGAGTACGACGAGCACCCAGGCACCGATATTTTGGCTTCCGAGAAGGGTGGGGACAAACCCTGGCGCGGACTCAAGCAGCGTGATCGTTCCAGCCGGGTAACCGCTGGCACTCACAAGGGCAATCGGGTACTGCAGGCCGACCCATACCGATGCAAAGACGCCAGCAACGAACAGAATCGTCCCGCCCCAAAAGGAGAGGTTCAACTGATAGAGCCAGACTCCGAAGGCCAGTGCCAGCAGCACGTAAATGATGCTCGCGGTCGCGGTCTGGGGATACGCATCGAACACGAGTGACACCACGAGCGCGAAAGCGGCCACGACGAGGATCAACGTCAGGAACGCGAACCACAAGAGCATCTGTTTGCCCCGCTGGCCGACGTACTCGCCGAGGACGTACCCGATCGAACGGCCGCGGTGGCGGATGCTACTGGTTAGTGCCGTGATGTCGTGAACGGCGCCAAACAGCGGATTTCCGATGATAATCCAGAGAAACGCCGGCACCCATCCCCAGACGAACGAGGCCGTGATCGGGCCGATAATCGGCGCTCCACCCGCGATACTCGAGAAGTGATGGCCAAGAAGGACCGGCTTTTTTGCCGGGACATATTCCTGACCGTCCTCGTACTCGTGAGCCGGCGTCGTCCGGCTGTCATCGAGCTCGAGGAACCGCGCCATGTATCGCCCGTACGCGAAGTATGCGGTCCCAAGTACCACCAGCGCGATCGCAATAAGCCAGATAACGTTCATACTGATCGATTCGTTCTGCCACCGACTGTCGTAGTCATGCTGTTCGGATTAACAACCAGAACATAATAATTTAATACTTCTGTTTCGCATGACGATGCGCCGCTGTTGGTCGTTTCCCGGTCTAGTCTTGTGCATATCGTCCGATATTGGCGTCAGTAGGGCCGTTCTCGTGGCCCACTCGGTAATTAGATATAATTAAAACTTATGTGGACGGGAACATCACGATTCACCAATGAGCGAGTATACGACGATCTCGTTGCGCAAGGAGTTCGTCAGTGACGTCGAGGCATACATCGAGGACGAGCCGTTCACGTCGGTCAAAGAGTTCGTCAAGCACGTCGTCGTTCGCGAGATGGAATCCGACGATGAGATCTCCGAGCGGGAGGCCCGACAGATCGCACAGAAACTGCGGGATCTTGGCTACATGGACTAAGATGAGCGACGACCTGTCGGTCGCGTCGATCTCGCGCGCTGATCTCCTTCTGATGTTGATCCCGCTTACCTTCGCGTTGATCTCCGGCGCCGGCACTATCGCCTTAGACAGTTGGATCCCCTCAACAGCGGGGGCCTCCCTTGCGTGTTGTGTGCTCATTGCGGACGGACTCTTCTGGCATCCGCCGACCGACCGGTGACGCAATGCTGGCAACGGGTTGCCCCCCGTATCAAAACACACAAACACACCTGTCATCTCCGCTCTAGTGTTGGGGAGCGCACGTGACTCAGAAACGCGAGTACACCGGTGATTACCCGGAAAAGACGCTGTATCTGCCCGGTCCAACCGAAGTCCGCGAGGACGTCATCGACGCGATGGCCCAGCCGATGTTTGGCCACCGCATGGACCGGATGACCGACCTCTATACGACTATCGTTGAGGACACAAAGGAGTTTCTCGATACCGACCAGGAGGTCATCATCCTCACTGCCTCGGGAACGGAGTTCTGGGAGGCAACGACGCTCAACCTCGTTGAGGACCGCATGCTCGTTCCGACCTCGGGCGCGTTCAGCGAACGCCAGGCCAACGTCGCCGAGCGCCTCGGCAAGGATGTCGACCGGATCGAGTACGAGTGGGGCGAGGCCGTCAAGCCTGCAGACATCCGTGACGCGCTTGAGGCTGGCGAATACGACGCCGTTGGAATGGTGATGAACGAGACCTCAACGGGGGTACGCAATCCGGTTGAGGAGATTGGCGATCTTCTCGGTGACTACCCGGATACGTACTTCGTCGTTGACGCCATTTCCTGTCTGGGTGGCGACTACATCGACATCGAGGGACACAATATCGACGCCATCTTCACCTCGACGCAGAAGGCCTTCGCGATGCCCCCCGGGCTGGCGGTCTGTACCGTCAGTGACGCCGCCTACGAGCGCGAACTCGAAACCGACTCGGCCTCGTGGTACGGCGGCTTCCAGCGCTGTCTTGATTACTACGATCGGAAGGGCCAGACCCACTCCACGCCGGCGATCCCGCTGATGCTCGCCTACCGCACGCAGATGAAACACCTCCTTGAGGAGGGCCACCGTGAACGCGACCGGCGGCACCGGGACATGGCCGAGTACACCCGTGAGTGGGCACAAGAGCACTTCGACCTCTACCCCGAGACGGGCTATGCGTCTCAGACGGTGACCTGCGTCGAGAACACCCGCGATATCGATGTCGAAGCGACCGTCGAGACTGTTTCCGAGGAATACGACATGGTCTTCTCAAGTGGCTACGGTTCGCTTAGTGAGGAGAGTTTCCGTATCGGACATATGGGTGAGCACACCGTCGAGAGCATCCGAGCACTGACCGACGCCATTGAGGACGTCGCTGA
>CAZFMU010000066.1:0-9044 GCA_964520165.1 uncultured Salinarchaeum sp.
GCGCCATCGAGATCCCCTCGATCATGCTCGGACAGACGCTGTCGTATCTGCGGATCCCGTCGGTTCTCCTCGCAAAGGGTGGTATGGCGATGGTTGTGCTGATGCTGACTGAGCTGTTGTTGGGTCTCGATACCCTCACACTCGTCGAGAACTCGCTGTACGGACTGCTCGTGAAGGGCAAGTTTGCCGCCGCCCTTCCTGATGTTGGGATCCTGACTGGAATACTGCTCGGTCTTCTCTCGCTCATCGTCTTCGTTGCCGGCCACATTCTCGTGTTGATCCTCGGGATCACAGAGGCCGGAATCCAGATGCTTCGCCTCGAATACGTTGAATTCTTTCAGAGGTTTTATGACGGCGGTGGGCGGAAATACGAACCGTTCGGACAAACCACCAGCGACCTTGCTAACGATTAACCACGATACATGTCACTCGCACTCACAGCTGACGTAGCCAGTATCGCACTCCAGATGAGCGAATCGGCCGCCGAAACCCTCGGCGCAAACCAGGCCTTCGCGGCCGCCGCTCTCGGTGTCGGACTTGCCGGTCTCGGTGCCGGGATCGCCGAGTCCCGCATCGGTGCAGCGTCGGTCGGCGCCATCGCCGAAGATCGCGACATGTTCGGGACCGGGATTCTGTTCACGGTCCTGCCGGAGACGCTGGTGATCTTCGGGATCGTCATCTTCATCCTCGTGTTCGTCCTCGCACCACTGTAACGCTCCGCATCAATATCAATGAGCCTCGAAACGGTCGTCGAAGACATCCGCGACGAAGCCGAACAGCGGGCCGAAGAGATCCGCGAAGAGGCCGAAGCGGAGGCCGAAGCGATCGAACAGGACGCCAAGGAAGACGCCGAACGGATCCGCGAGGAGGCCGAGGCGGATGTCGACGCACAGATCGAACAGGAGCGTGAACAAACCCGTTCGAGTGCCAAACTCGAAGCCAAGCAGGAACGACTCCGTGCCCGTCGCGATCTGCTTGAGGAACTCCGTGAGACCGTCGAGACGGAACTCGCCTCGCTGTCCGACGACCGTCGCGAGGAGCTGACGCGAGCCCTTCTTGAGGACGCGCGTTCGGAGTTCGAACGGAGTGCACAGCTGTATGGCCGACCGGACGACGAGGCCCTCCTCCGCAATCTTGCCGAGGAGTACGACGACGTCACCTACGGCGGCACCACCGACTGTCTCGGCGGCGTCGTTGTTGAGGGGGCTGACTCGCGTGTCCGGATCAACAACACCTTCGACTCGGTCCTTGAGGAGGTTATGGAGGCCGAGCGACAGTCGCTGAGCGATCTCCTCTTCGAAGAATGAACCGCGAGTTCGCCTCGACAGGCGCCTCAAACCCGGAGTACGTCACCGCGCGGGTCCGAGCCCGACGGGCCAAGCTGCTTGATGAGGAGGATTATCGTAAGCTTGTGCGAATGGGCCCAAGCGGGATCGCCCGGTACCTTGAGGAGACCGAATACGAGGCCGAGATCGACGAACTCGGCACCCGCCACAGCGGCGTCGATCTGGTTGAGTACGCTCTCAACCGCAATCTCGCGAAACACTTTGGTGATATCCTCTCGTGGGCCGACGGGCGGCTTCACGATCGGCTCGCCCGTTATCTCCGGAAGTACGATGTCTGGAACATCAAGACGGTGCTTCGCGGACTCTATTCCGGGGCCGAGCGTGAAACGGTTGAATCGGATCTGATCCGCGCTGGTGAACTTGGTCACCGTCAGCTTGAGCACCTCCTCAACGCCGAGACGATTGCCGACGCCGTCGAGGGGCTGGCGGGCACGATGTATTACGAACCACTTGTTGAGGCGCTGCCTGAGTACGAGGATCACAACTCGTTGATCCCACTCGAGAACGCCCTTGATCGGGCGTTTTACACCGAGTTGCTCGGTAGCGTTTCCTTGGGGGCCGCCACCTACGGCAGCGCCCGGCAGTATCTTGCCTTTCTCCGCGCGGAGATCGACTTTCTGAACATCCGCAACGCCCTCCGGCTAGCCCGTAGCGGTGCGGACATGGACCCGACGGCGTACTTTGTCGAGGGAGGTCGTCTGTTCACCGCGGATCGTCTCCGACAGTTGGTTGGGAACACGGACGAACTGATCACCTACATCCGCGATAGCCGGTACGGTGATGATCTTACGGCCGCCCTTGACGCCCTAGAGGAAGCCGAGAGCCTCATCCAGTTCGAGCACGCACTTGATGCTGCGTTGCTCGAATACTCCGACCGGCTGGCCAGTAGCGACCCCATGTCAGTTGCCGCGGTCATGTCCTATGTCCTCGCAAAGGAACGCGAGGTCGAGAACATCCGCGCGATCGCTCGGGGACGCGAAGTTGGACTTGAGGAATCGGAAATCCAGGAAGAACTGGTGATAACATGAGCGCCGGAAGCAAAGAGATCGCGGTCGTCGGCAGTCCGGAGTTTACCACCGGCTTCCGATTGGCCGGCGTCCGGCGATTCGAAAACGTTCGCGACGATGAGAAGCCCGACGCGCTCGATGAGGCAGTTACGTCGGTCCTCACCGATGACGCGGTCGGTATCGTCGTCATGCATGATGACGATCTTGAGCATCTCTCGCGGGAGACCCGCCAGACCGTCGAAACTAGCGTCGAGCCTGTGGTCCTCACACTCGGCGGTGGCGCCGGGAGCGGGAATCTCCGACAGCAGATCAAGCGGGCAATCGGTATCGACCTGATGGACGAAGAGCAATAATTCATGAGTCAAGCAACAGACATCTCCGTCACGGAAGACGGCACGATTACGAGCGTCAGTGGTCCGGTCGTCACAGCGACCGGGCTCAACGCGAAGATGAACGACGTCGTCTACGTCGGCGACGATGGGTTGATGGGCGAGGTCATCGAGATCGAAGGCGACGTCACGACGATCCAGGTCTACGAAGAGACCTCCGGGGTGTCGACCGGCGAACCCGTCGAGAACACCGGCGAACCGTTGTCGGTCGACCTCGGGCCTGGCGTACTCGATACGATCTACGACGGTACCCAGCGCCCACTCAGTGTGCTGCGCGAGCAGATGGGGGCGTTCCTTGATCGCGGTGTTGACGCCCCCGGGATTGATCTTGAGCAGACCTGGACGTTCACCCCCACCGTCGAGGCCGGCGATCACGTCGAGCCCGGCGATATCGTCGGCACGGTACCCGAGACCGAGAGTATCGAACACAAGGTCATGGTTCCGCCGGACCACGACGGTGGCGAGGTCATTGAGGCTCGCTCGGGCGAGTATACTGTCGAGGAGACGGTCGTTCAGATCGACGGCGGTGCGGACATCCAAATGCACCAGGAGTGGCCGGTGCGCCAACCCCGTCCGACCGTTGATAAGGACACGCCACGGGAGCCGCTGATCAGCGGACAGCGCGTTCTTGATGGGCTGTTCCCCATCGCAAAAGGTGGCACTGCGGCGATTCCCGGGCCCTTTGGAAGCGGAAAGTGCGTGACCCCGGAGACCCCGGTGATGCTCGCGGATGGGGAACGGGTCCGGATCGAGGAGCTGTTCGATCGGATGACCGAGGACGTGCCCGAAGACGGCGAGGTCCTCAGAGAAGCCGAGGCAGAGATCCTGACCTTCGACGAGGACGCCGGGACGATCCGTCCGGCGACGACCTCACACGTCTACCGGGGCTCGACCGATCGTATCGTTCGTGTTCAGACCGCGAGCGGCCGGACGCTCGAAGTCACGCCGGATCACAAGCTATTCCGGCTGCGCGGCGATCTGGGCGTCGAGGAGACGCCGGCGGGGGTCATCGAGAACGGTGACTCGTTGGTGATGCCGCGGCGTCTTGACGTCGAAGCCGAACCGGTCGAGATCGACCCGTACGATCTGCTCGCGGACACGCGAGCAGTCGCAGACAGCGTCACAGAGCGGCTCCAGACAGCACTCGAAGAAAGCGGGCTGTCGACCGCCGACCTAGCCCGGGCGATCGACGTTCCCTCCCATACGGCGTACAACTATCTCGGGACGAACAACCCCCGGCTCGGGTTCGTCGCGGACGCGTGTACCGAGCTCGGAATCGACCGCCCCCAGGTCGCCCGGGTGAAGCCTGGGAGCAACGGTAAACCGGTAGCGGTTCCGGAGCGAGTCGATGCGTCGTTCGCCGAGTTCCTCGGATTGGTACTCTCAGACGGGATGTTGACCGAGAAGACCGTCCGGTTCCATAATACCGACGAGGCGCTCCGAGCACGGTTCAGCGATCTGGCCACCGACCTATTCGATGTCGATACGACCGAGACGGTTCACAACACCGTCGAGACCGTCGAGATCAGAAGCCGCGTCGTCGTCTCGCTGCTCGCGGCACTGGGCGTTCCGACGAGCGAAAAGTCTCGGCGGGCGGTCGTCCCCGAAGCAGTCTCGACGGGACCGGATCGCGTCGTTGCGGCGTTCCTCCGGGGGTACTACCTCGGCGACGGATCGTTCAGCGGCGGGACCGTTGAGATCGCCACCTCAAGCGAGGCGATGGCCTCCGGGCTGACCTACCTGCTCTCGCGACTCGGCGTGCTCTACCGCGTCCGCAAGCGCGAGAACGGCAGTCACCGCGTCTCGGTGACCGGTGCAGACGAACTGGCGACGCTTCACGACGCACTCGCCGACGACTCGGGGTACGAGAAGATCGACCGGATCGGCGAGTACGCGGCGTCGACGACCGGGAACACAAACGTCGATACGGTGCCGGTCGGTGCCGACACGATGGCCGAGATCGCCGAGTCGGCCCGCTACAGCGACTTCGCAAACGCCGGCGTCGAGACGACCAACTACACTGGGGCTGGAGAACGCCCGAGTCGAGACGCGTTCGGTGCCATCGAGACCGTCCTCGCGGACGGCGGGAGCACGGTCGCAGACCGAGTCAGCGCCGTCTCCGAGATGCTCGACGACGTATTCTTCGACCCGGTGGTTGCGGTCGAGACTGTCGAAACCGAACAGACCGTCTACGACGTCACTGTCCCGGAGACACAGAACTTCGTCGGCGGAGCCGTGCCCTCGGTGCTTCACAACACCGTCACGCAGCAACAACTTGCGAAGTGGGCCGACGCGGACATCGTCGTCTACATTGGTTGTGGCGAACGGGGCAATGAGATGACCGAGGTAATCGAGGACTTCCCCGAACTGCAGGACCCGAAGACCGGCAATCCGCTGATGGACCGGACCTGCCTGATTGCCAATACCTCGAACATGCCGGTGGCCGCCCGAGAGTCCTGCATTTACACGGGAATCACCGTTGCAGAGTACTACCGCGACATGGGGTATGATGTCGCGCTAATGGCCGACTCGACCTCGCGGTGGGCCGAGGCCCTTCGGGAGATTTCCTCGCGACTTGAGGAGATGCCCGGCGAGGAGGGGTATCCGGCGTACCTCGCCGCCCGCCTGGCGAACTTCTATGAGCGTGCCGGCAAGTTCCAAAACATCAACGGGACTGAGGGCTCCATCAGCGTCATTGGTGCTGTCTCGCCGCCGGGCGGTGACTTCTCGGAACCGGTGACTCAGAACACACTGCGAATCGTCAAAACGTTCTGGGCGCTTGACTCCGATCTGGCCGAGCAACGTCACTTCCCCTCGATCAACTGGAACGAGTCCTACTCGCTGTATCGCCAGCAGCTTGACCCCTGGTTTGAGGACGAGGTCGACGAGGGCTGGCCGGAACTGCGCCAGTGGGCGGTCGACACCCTCGAAGAGGAGACCGAACTCCAGGAGATCGTCCAACTCGTCGGCAAGGATGCGCTGCCCGAAGACCAGCAGCTCACCCTTGAGGTAGCCCGGTTCCTCCGGGAAGCCTACCTCCAGCAAAACGCCTTCCACGACGTGGACACCTACTGTCCACCGGAGAAGACCTACCGTATCCTGCAGGCCATCAAGACCTTCAATGACGAGGCCTTCGAGGCACTTGAGGCCGGAGCGCCCGTCGAAGAGATCACCGACACCGACGCGCTGGCGCGGATCAGCCGGATCGCGACGACTCCTGACGACGAGGCTGACGCCTTCGCCGGTGAGGTTGAAGAGGAGATCACTGCGCAACTGCGGGAACTCTACTAAGGACGATGAAAGAATACCAGACCATCACCGAAATCAGCGGACCGCTGGTCTTCGCCGAGGTTGACGAGCCAATCGGATACGACGAGGTTGTGGAACTCGAAACTGAGGACGGCGAGATCCGTCGTGGACAGGTTCTTGAAACGACCGAGGACCTCGTTGCCATCCAGGTGTTTGAGGGCACTGGCGGCATCGGCCGTGACGCGTCGGTTCGATTCGTCGGCGAGACCATGAAGATGCCCGTGTCCGAGGACCTCCTCGGACGGGTCCTCGACGGCTCGGGGCGACCGATTGATGACGGCCCGGATGTCGTCGCCGAGGAGCGCCGCGACATCGTTGGCTCGGCAATCAATCCGGCGGCGCGGAACTACCCTGAGGAGTTCATCCAGACAGGCGTCTCCGCGATTGACGGGATGAACACACTCATCCGCGGCCAGAAGCTCCCGCTGTTCTCCGGATCGGGGCTGCCGCACAACGAACTGGCGTTGCAGATTGCCCGCCAGGCGAGCGTTCCCGAGGAGGACGAAGGCGACGAGAGCTCCGAGTTCGCGGTGGTCTTTGCGGCGATGGGGATCACCGCCGAGGAGGCCAACGAGTTCATGGACGACTTCGAGCGGACCGGTGCGCTTGATCGGACGGTTGTGTTCATGAACCTCGCGGACGACCCGGCTGTCGAGCGGACGGTCACGCCGCGGCTGGCGCTGACGACTGCAGAGTACCTTGCCTTCGACCAGGACTACCACGTGTTGGTCATCCTTACGGACATGACCAACTACTGTGAGGCGCTCCGCGAAATCGGTGCTGCCCGTGAGGAGGTGCCGGGCCGGCGTGGCTACCCCGGATACATGTACACCGACCTGGCGCAGCTCTATGAGCGTGCCGGCCGGATCGAGGGGAGTGACGGAACGGTCACGCAGATCCCGATCCTCACGATGCCCGGTGACGACGATACCCACCCGATCCCTGACCTGACGGGATACATCACCGAGGGGCAGATCTACATTGACCGCGAACTCGACTCGCAGGGCATCGAACCCCCGGTTTATGTCCTGCCGAGCCTCTCCCGACTGATGGACGACGGAATCGGCGAGGGCCTTACCCGTGCCGACCACGGCGATGTCGCCGACCAGCTGTACGCCGCGTATGCCGAAGGGGAAGACCTCCGTGATCTCGTGAACATTGTGGGTCGCGAGGCGCTTTCCGAGCGGGACAACAAGTTCCTTGACTTCGCCGACAAGTTCGAGACCGAGTTCATTCAGCAGGGCTTTAACACTAACCGGAGCGTCGAAGAGACCCTCGAAATCGGGTGGGATCTCCTCTCCTTGCTCCCCAAGGACGAACTCATCCGGATTGACGAGGAGTTCATCGAGCAGTACTACCGCGAGGACGAATCGGAGATGGCCGAACTCACCGCCGACTGACTCGGTCTCTCGCGGCCGGCCGTTGACGGTATTCACTGTCGTTCTGTCATCCGTCTTAGGGAGTTATGATCCCGGAGTAGTTGACACGACGGCTGCGTACCGTCGTCCGCGAGCACACCACGACATTCTTAAGATCCGGTGGCATACTGATCGTATGGTTGACCCTGTCGACACCCCGGGGGCCGTTGGCGTAGCTGTCATTATTCTTGTGTTGTTCTACCTTGCGACGACACTGTTTGCCGCCCTACTGGGTGTGGATATTCCGTTCGTCTACACCCCATAACCACAGTCGACGCCACTGTTCTGTTCGAATTCCCGCCGCCTCTTGTTGCCGGCAGCGATCGCAGCGCGTTTGTACACTCAAAACGTCCTCGTATCCGTGTCTCCCTCGTCCGCGTCGCTTGATCGCCTTGCCGCCGCCGGTGGACTCCTGGTTGTGGGCCTTCTCGTACTGTTTGCTCTCGGGACCATTCTGGGTATCGCTGGGGCCATTCAGGGCGCGTTTGCGGCGATCATGCTCGGGGCAGGATTCCTTGGTGTACGTGCGCTTCTCGATGGCGGGGTCGTGGGGCTCAGTGCAGGTGTGTTACTGGTGATCAGCGGAGCCCTCGGTGGTTGGATCGCTCTGACCGGCGGTTCGCCCTTTGAGCACTGGCCGGTCATCGGCCCGATGGCCGTTGGAGTAGCACTCACGTACTACCGCGATCGACCGTAAGACCCCCTCTCGACAGAATTAACACGCGGGAATCGATAGCCATTGGCGATGGCCGAGGACGTCAAACCCACCCGCAAGAACCTCATGGAGATTGAGGAGCGGATCGAGTTTTCCGAGCGCGGGCACGATACGCTCGAGCAGAAACGTGATGGACTGATCATGGAGTTCATGGATATTCTCGATCAGGCGCAGGAGGTTCGGTCCGATCTTGAGGCGGACTACGAGCGCGCCCAGCGGAAGCTCAACATGGCCCGGTCGATGGAGGGAGATGTTGCCGTGCGCGGCGCCGCGGCCGCTCTTGAGGAGCATCCTGAAATCACCATGCAGTCAAAAAACATCATGGGGGTTGTCGTTCCCGAAATCGAGTCGACCAAGGTGAAAAAGAATCTCGATCAGCGTGGGTACGGCGTTCTCGGAACGAGTGCACGGATTGACGAGGCGGCTGCCGCCTACGAGGACCTGCTTGAGCAGATCATCCTTGCCGCCGAGGTTGAAACGGCAATGAAGAAGATGCTTGATGAAATTGAGAAGACCAAGCGCCGGGTCAACGCTCTCGAATTCAAACTCCTGCCTGAACTGCGCGAGAACCGCGATTACATCGAGCAGAAGCTCATGGAGCAGGAACGTGAAGAAACATTCAGATTGAAGAAAATTAAAGACAAGAAAGAAGAAGAGGCGGATGAGGCGGCGACAACGGCCGAGACGTCCGCCACTGAGGAACCGCTTCCCTCCGGCGACTGATCTGCGGGATCGGCGTTCTCATACAGAGACAGCGCGGAACCCAACGGCTTTGGCCCTGTCTTTTACCCATAAGTTCTCCGAGGTCCAAACGGACGTTTCAGACGCTGTCGAACCCACTCTGTTCTCGGAAAATCAAG